>DATNGX010000341.1:0-3241 GCA_035605755.1 Candidatus Krumholzibacteriia bacterium | reverse complement strand
CGCTTCCATTTCGGCGATTCCGGGCGGATTGAATCCGAACCCGCCGGCCGAGTTCTCGGCGTTCGCGATCACGATGTCGGCCTTGTGATCGTTACGCAGCCGCGGCAGGACATGCGCCACCATGCGGCGGCCCGACTGGCCCACCACGTCTCCGATGAAGGCGATGATCAAGAGGATCCGCTCTACCGGCTGCTGCCGGAGTTCAGGGGCAGCGCTGCGCCGAGACTTGACGAGGCGCAGCTTTATAAAAAAAGAAAATTCCCCACGCTGTGCCGTGTGTGAGGGAACTCATGAACCTCTAGGTTCACGTGGATACCCTAGCGAACCGTTTTGTCCCCCACCGAAGTGGTTAAACAGCGCGATCCGGTTTCGGGCGTCCCAGAGAAAGGTGTTGGCTCAAAAATTACCTTCTCATCACGAGCATGGTAGGGAATTCTCGTAATACTTCTCGCCGCGCGAAGTCCCCACGACGCGCGGTAAAATACGATTACTTCGGGGCCGACGCCACCGCCTCTCGCTTCGCGGGTGAGAGGCTGTCGTCGAGCATGCGAATCAGCGACTGTGCGCGCTTCTCGATGCTTGAAAATTCCTCGGAATGCGAACGCTTGAGCTGGAACAGCTCGTCCGCAATGTTCATGGCAGCGATGATTGCCACGCGGTCAGCCGGCGGCGACGCCGAGCCCTGCGAAACCTCGCGCAATTTGGCGTCGACGTAGCGCGCCACTTCCGAGATGTACGCTTCGTCCGCAGCGCCCCGAATCTTGTATTCGCGGCCCAGGATTTCAACGGTGGTTGTGTTCGCGCTCATGCTACTCCTTCGCTGGCGGAGGCTTGCCGACGCCAGCAATACAAATTAGAGCTGCAACTCGCCCAGCTTCTCGAGCACATGGTCGAGCCGCTTGCGAATCTCTTCCTTCTGGAACGATCCGACAAGCTTTTCGTGGTTGGTCTTGACCCGTCCCAGCTTGTCGGCGAGCTCGCGATTGGAGGAGCGCAGGCGCTCGATCTCGAGCTCCAGCGTTTCCTTCTGGTCCTGCAGCGCCTGGTACTGGTCCTTCAGATGCGTGAAGCGCTGTGTGGTCTGTGCAATGCGCTCTTCGAGCAGCGAGAGTTTTTCGATGGCTCCGGTTCCTTCCATGGACCCGTCTCCTTCTTCATCACGACCTGAGCGTGACACCGAGCTCGGCTTCGAGCTTGCTCACCATGCGTGAGACGATTGCGTCGACTTCCGCATCTTTGAGCGTGGCATCGGCGGAGCGAAATGTGAGGCGAACACCGTACGCGATACGATCGGCGCCCAGTGCAGCGCCCCGATACACGTCGAAAACCTGGAGGGATTCTAACAACCGCCCTCCGACCTTGGCCACATGTTTTTCGATTTGTCCCCATGTGATGCCGCGCGGCGCCACCAGCGAGAGATCGCGTCGCGACGGCGGATAGGCGCCGAAAGGACGGAATGCCACGGCTTCCCCGCGCGCCTCGAACAGCGCGCTCAAATCGAGCACGGCGTACCACAGCGGCTGATCCACGTCGAGCGCCTGCGCCGCCGCGGCCGGCAGAATCCCGCCCTCCACCACGGCATGACGGCGGTCGGTGTACTGGAAGCTTCCGCGCGTCGACTCGAATTCAAAGATCAGGTCAGCGAACAGCCCGGGCCGAAACGTCCGCAGCAGCGCCTCCACCTCGGCCTTGATCTCGAACAGATCCACCGGCTCCGGCGACGAGCGCCAGAATGCGTTGCCGCGCGGGCGGGTGCGGATGATGACGAGATGAAGCGGCTCTTTCGGCAACGCGTTTTCTTCGCCGGCGCGCCGGAACACCGTACCCACCGAAAAAAGATCGAGCTCTTTTCTTCCGTGCGCGAGGTTGTGCGAGACCACATCGAGCACGCCGCGCAGGAGCTGGGTGCGCATGTAGGTCTGATTCGATGTGAGCGGATTGCGCAACGCAATCGGCATGGCGCGCACGTCATCCCCGGCCCAGTCGAACCATTGCGCTTCACGACCGTCGCTGAAAGATGTGACGAGCACTTCGGTATGGCCGCGCGCGACCAGGTGATCCGACACCCGGTCGATGAAACGGTCGAACGGATCGGGCTGCGACGGAACCGTGGTGCGATACTTCCAGGCGCGCCCGATGTTCTCGTAGCCGTAGAGCCGCGCCACTTCCTCGACCAGATCGGCCTCTTCGCTGATGTCCCAGCGATACGACGGAACCGAAACCGTCACACTGTCGCTGTCTCCGCCCGTGCGTTCGAACATGAGGCGCTCCAGGAGCTCTCCGATTTTTTCGGTGGGAAGCGCCTCGCCCAGAAGCCGTCTCACGGCGGAGCGGCGGATGGTCACGTTGCGCGGCGGCCACGGCAGCAGGAACTCATCGGCCACACGGCCCGCCACGCCGCCTGCCACCTCCACGAGGAGCCCGGTGGCGCGATCCGAGGCGGAGCGGCAGATATCGCGGTCGCTCCCCCGCTCGAAGCGGTAGGACGCGTCCGTGCTCACGTTCAGCGAACGACGCGTGCGGCGCACTTCGCGCGGATCGAACGCCGCGCACTCGAGCAGAATGTCGGTGGTGGCTTCGGTGACGCGTGTCGGCATGCCGCCGATCACACCCGCAATTCCCACCGGCTCGTCTTCGGATGTAATGATGAGATGATCGGGATTCAGATCGCGCGTGACCGCGTCGAGTGTCTCGAGGCGCTCACCCGCGCGCGCGCGCCGCACGCCCATGGTGGGCGACGGAAGCAGACCCAGATCGTAGGCGTGCATGGGCTGGCCGCACTCGAGCATCACATAGTTCGTTACATCGACGATATTATTGATGCTGTGGAGTCCCGCCGACTCGAGCGCGTCTTTGAGCCACGCCGGCGACGGACCCACCTTCACGCCGCGAATTACGCGCGCGCAAAAACGAAAACAGTGCGCGGGATCCTCGATCACCGCGCGCAGCGGTGTGTCGTCGTCGGTGCCCGCCTTGATCACGATCGACGGCGCCGCGAGCTCTTTCCGATACAGCGCCGCAATCTCGCGCGCGACACCGATGTGCGAAAGCTGATCGGGCCGGTTGGGCGTGATCTCGAGCTCGAGCATGGCGTCCGCCGTCCCCAGCACATCGGCGAGCGGCGTGCCCGTCGCGGCATCGGTATCCAGCACCATGATGCCGTCGGAGTCCGCACCGAGGCCCAGCTCGCGCGACGAGCAGATCATGCCGTTCGATGTCACCCCGCGGATCTTGCTCTTTC
>DATNGX010000340.1:0-5936 GCA_035605755.1 Candidatus Krumholzibacteriia bacterium | reverse complement strand
TACGCCAGATAATCCGGCGTGTCGCCGCGAAACGCGGCGCGGGAGGCAAGAAACACAATGCGCAGCCCGGAGCCACCCGCCGCACGAATTGCTTCGCGGGTCAAAAGAGCGGGAGCAGTGAGGTTGACTCGCATTGTGCTTTCCCAATCTCCCACCCACTCGTCAGTGGTTTTGGCCATTTCAGAAGAGAGCGCAATGGCCGCATTGTTCACGAGGAGATCGATTCCACCGAGCGCATCGTGGGCACGCTTGAAGAGGTCGACACATTCGCCCGGGTCATTCAGGTCCGCGCCCAGCGCAATCGATCCAGGGAATTGTTGCGCCAGAGATTCCGCTGCGGCACGTTCGGATCGATAGTGCACCACCACGCGCGCCCCCGATTCACCGAGCGCATGCGCAATCGCTTTCCCGATACCGCGGCTTGCGCCTGTCACGATGGCGCGCGTGTGTGTTAGATCGATGTTCATGCTCCGGGAAAATCCAGGCTGGAGTCGTCGATGTTTTCGGGATCGTCGGCACCCATGCGCTCGCGGTCCGCGGCGCTGATCTCCCTGCGTCCCGGAAACCCGGCGTCGGTTTCATGCCAGTAGCGAATTTCGCGCTCGCCGACGTGCCAGCAAAGATACACCCAGCGGCCGCAGTACGTGGTCGGAAAATCCACCAGGCCGTTCTCGAGGCCTCCGGCCGGGAAGCGGAGCCCGCGCGCCATGACGCCCTCTTCGATGGCGCGCTGGAGTCCGCGCAACGCGCGGTCGACATCTTCATTGAGCCGGATGTACTCGGCGTGGTCGGGATTGGCGGGATCGCGCACGCCCTTGTCCCACAGGAGATCGAGCACGTCGATGCGCTGGGTTGCTTCACGGATGGTGTTGCGGTGTTCGCGCACCTGCTGAAACACCTCGTTCAGTTCCGCGATCATCGCGTTCGCCTCATCGATCGTGAACGCCTTGCGCGTCATGCCCGGCTCCCGAAGTCGAACGGCGCGCGATGCACGCCGAGCTCGGTCACAATCGCCGTGATGAATTGCGCCGGCGTCACATCGAAGGCAGGGTTGTAGGCGGAAACGCCGCTGGGCGCGGAGCGCACACCGGCCACTTGCATGACCTCTTCATCAGCACGATGTTCGACTGGAATCGCTGCACCATCGCGAAGCGATCTATCAATCGTGCTCGTGGGTGCGACGACATAGAAAGGCACGTTGAACTGCTTCGCGATGATGGCAAGCCCCATGGTGCCGATCTTGTTGGCGGTGTCGCCGTTGCGCGCGATGCGGTCGGCGCCCACCATCACACACGAAATCTTTCCCGACGAGATCAAGGATGCCGCCGCTCCGTCCACCAACACCGTGGCCGGAATGCCGCGCTCCCGGCACTCCCATGCCGTGAGTCGCGCGCCCTGGAGCAGCGGCCGTGTTTCGTCGGCGAACACACTCACCTGGGCGCCGCCCGCGACGGCGGCGAACACCACCCCCAGAGCCGTCCCGATCCCCCCCGAACAAAGCCCGCCGGTATTGCAATGCGTGAGCACGTGATCGTTGCTCTTGAGCAAGGTTGCCCCGTTGGATGTCATCACGCGCCCCATCTCGAGGTCCTCGGCGAGAATGCTGTCGGCCTCGGTGATGAGCCGGCGGCAGATTTCGTGCGCATCGTCTTCATTTTCCCAGACCGCGCGCATGCGATTCACGGCCCAGGAAAGATTCACGGCGGTGGGACGCGTGGACACAAGTCGTCCCGCGGCATCATTGAGCGTTGCTTTCAACTCAGCGGCATCGATTGCGCCCGGCATATCCAGCTTTGACGCGCGCACTTCACCGGAATCATTGATGGCCGAATCGAACATGCGCGCGTTTCTTCCCCACTTCTCTTCCACGGCGACGAGGAGCCCGTACGCTCCGGCGACGCCGATGGCAGGCGCACCGCGAACGCGCAGACTCTTGATCGCCTCGCACACCGCGTCGACGGTGCCGAGCGAGATGATCTCGTAACGCGACGGCAGGAGCGTCTGATCGATGATGCGAAGATAACCGTGCGCGAAGCGCACGGTCGGTATGGCCGCGAGTGGCTTCATTCTTGTTGCAGGAGATCAAAGAGCAGTCCGACGGGCAAGCCGATTACATTGAAGAAACATCCTTCGATTCTCCGGATCAACCCGGCCCCCACGCCCTGCGCCGCGTAGGACCCCGCCTTGTCGCGCCCTTCGCCGGTCGCGACGTAGGCAGCGATCTGCGCGGCTGAAAGCGTGCGAAACGTGACCTGTGTGCGCTCGGCACCGGTACGGGTCTTGCCCTGGTGGTGGATGGCAATTCCGGTCACCACGGTGTGAACGCGACCTGACAAACGCCCGAGAAACTCACGAGCTTCCGCGTCACTCACAGGCTTCTGCAGAACGGTGTCGTCGATGACCACGATCGTGTCCGCGGCCAGCACCCGGTCATGCGCGCGCGTCAGCGCGACGAACTCGCACTTGCGCACCGCGAGCATGCGCGCGATCTCATGGGGATCGTGATGCTCGGCGTCGTCTTCCAGGTATTCGGGCGGAGCCTCGGTCTCGAACTCGAAGCCCAGTGCGCGCAGGATTTCGATCCGTCGCGGTGAGCGCGACGCCAGCACGAAGCGGTCCTGTTGCTGCGGCGAGAGAAAGGGATTCATGGCGATGAATCGTTGTCGATCAAGATGGTGACGGGACCGTCGTTCACGAGGGAGACATGCATGTGCGCTTGAAACTCACCGGTCGATACCCTTGGGAATGCAACACGGAGATCGCCAACAAACTTCTCATAAAGGAGGCGCGCCCGGTCGGGGGGAGCGCTTCCTTCGAAACCGGGCCGCGCGCCTTTCTTCACATCCCCATACAGCGTGAATTGCGAAACCACCAGTATCTCGCCGTTCACCACATCGAGCCCCGACGCCATGCGCCCGGTCACGTCTTCAAAGATCCGGAGCGAGGCCACTTTTCGTGCCATCCACTCGATGCGCGCGTCGTCGTCCTGTTTGCTGAACCCGGCGAGAACCAGAAAACCGCGTCCGATGCGCGCGATCTCTTTTCCATCCACTTCCACCGCCGCGTGCGCCACGCGCTGAACCACGACGCGCACGCTATCCCCCGCTCGTGCGCACGTCGACGACGCGCATCTCGACTTCGGTGTTGCCCATGAACACGTGCTTGCGCAGGGTGACGGCGAGATCGATGGCGCGACCGTGCAGGTCCTCGGGCGACTGCGGCCGTTCCCAGTTGAATGCGATTGCCGACGCACGCGTGCCGGCATTGTCGCGCACGAAGAGCTTCAGATGCCCGTCACCGACGAGGCACGTCTCGCGCGCCACTTCCACATCGCGCAGCATCCAGACCGGCTGCGGATTGCCGCTTCCGAACGGCTCGCACGAAGCGAGAAAATCCAGAAGCTCGATGGTGCACTCCGAGATTTCGAGCGCGGCGTCGATGCGGAGCGGCATTCCCGCTTCGGGCGTGACGATGGGGCGCAGACGCTCCGAGAAGTCGTCGGCAAAGCGCTCGAGCTGATCCGGCGCCATGCTCAGGCCCACTGCGCCCGCGTGACCTCCATACCGCAGGAGCCGGTCATGGAAATAATCGAGCTGCTGCTTCAAATCCACGCCGGGCACGCTTCGTCCCGATCCCTTGAGCACTTCGTGGTTCCGACTCATGAGAATCGCGGGCCGGCCGAACTGTTCCACCACGCGCGCCGCCGCAATTCCCAGAACGCCCTCATCCCAATGCTCGTTGGCGAGCACGAATGCGCCGCGTGCGTTCAGGTCGGAAAAACCCTTGATGGCCGTGATCGCTTCCTCTTCCACGCGACTGGTGAGCTCGCGGCGTCGGTCGTTGTCGCTTTCCAGTACCAGTGCGAGTTGTGCGGCGCGATCGCGCGCGGTTTCGCACAGGATCTCGAGTGACGGCTTCGGGCGGGCGATGCGCCCGGGTGCGTTCAGCCGCGGCGCGAACACAAATGAAAGATGCCGCGAATTGACCGGCGTCCCGGAAAGACGGGCCAGCGTTCGCATCGCTTCCAGACCCGGCCGGGGTGACTTGTTGATGCGCTCCAGACCGGCGCGCACGAAATAGCGGTTCTCCCCCGTCAGCGCCGCCATGTCGGCAACGGTCGCAAGCGCGACCAGATCGAGGAGCTCGGAAGGATCCACGGAACCGCGCACGCCCGATGCGTGCAGCGCCTGCACCAGTTTGTAAGCAACGGCGGTTCCACACAGTGATTCAAAGGGATATGACTCACCCGGCCGGACCGGGTTGAGCAGAATTCCTGCCGTATCACCTTCGACCGGGAGCAAATGATGATCGCACACGATCACCGGAATTCCGGCGGCCTCGAGACGTCTGAGCCTGGCTCCGTCCGACGTGCCGCAATCCACCGCAATGAACAGCCCCGCTTTCTGCTCGAGCGCCCAGTCGATGGCGCGATCGGCCACGCCGTAACCGTCCTTGCGACGGTCCGGCACGAAGCGGTGCACGGTCTTGAAGATGCCGTTGAAGTAGTGATACAGCAGCGCAGCGCCGGAAATGCCGTCGACGTCGTAGTCGCCGTGAACCAGAAGCGAGGCACCCGAGCGCGCCGCGGAATCGATCACCGCGACCGCTTCGCGCATGTGCTCGAAAAGAAAAGGATCGTGCGCGTGTTCCACACGAGGCGAAAGAAAGGCGCTGATCGCCGTGGCGTCTGTCATCGCACGTGCAGCGAATAGACGCATGCCTGCTGCTGGAATGCGTGTATCAGCGGGAAAGTCCGCGATTGCGCCCGTCTCGGGCGCGCTGATGACCCACCGATATTTGTTCATCGAGATTTCAATTTGAGCGCAGCGAGTAATAAAAAATTGGCTCGAGACGGGACGTAAGCCGAGTTCTGTTCCCGTGAGGGGACGATCATTTATCTGGGATGCACGTTACCGTACACCTCGAGCGATCAACCCGGGAGTCATAACGAGCCGGAGCAGCTCTGTTCCCCTATTTGATCTTGCACCGGATGGGGTTTACCATGCGGCCCGCGTTACCGAAGGCCCGGTGAGCTCTTACCTCACCTTTTCACCCTTGCCGCTCCGTTGCCGGAGGTTGGCGGTGTGTTTTCTGTGGCACTTTCCCTGGAATTACTTCCGCCGGGCGTTACCCGGCATCCTGCTCCGCGGTGCTCGGACTTTCCTCGACGGGTCAAGCCCGCCGCGACCGTCTCGCCCGCTCGAACCGTGCGCAGTATAGCAACTTGTGCGCGTTCGCGCCAATCTGAGGTTGGGTGTGGCCAAGGACCTAACGGTCCTGTTAACTAGTTGGTTTAACTCTACCGTCGCCGGCGACGGTAAATTTCTTGCCAGCCCACTCAGTCTCCCGCGCCATCCGCACCGGCAGCGATGCCGATGCCGATGATTGCCAGGAAGACTGCCGCCAGCACGAGCGGCACGCTGTCCGAAGGTCTGACCTTTTCGACCGATGTAACTTCCCCCAGCGGAAGATAGAACGGCACCGGCGGAGGCGGGGCATCCGAGTTACTCATAACGCGGAAGCGGAGGATGATGAACGTGAACTTGTCCGCCGTGAAATCAGCCACGTAATACGTGGTCCCGCTCGTGGTGTGGACACGATAACTCAGGCCGTTCTCGGGATCGCGATAGTGAGTCGGAGGAACCGTGCTTACGTTGGTGCAGGAAGTGGCGACAAGCAGCAGCACGAGAGACAGGGCCCACGCGCCGCGAATCCGCATTTCAATCCAGCTCTTTGTTGTCCAGGCAGGCGTTCACCATGGCGTCGGCGGCCGCGTTTTCTTTGCGGGGAATGTGCTCGACGTGGAGGCTCTCGAACATTCGTTGGCGCAGGATGACACGGTGATGGAGCTGCATGAGGTCGGGGTTCTTGACCTTGTAGCGGCCTTCGATCTGGCGCACGACCAGCTCGCTGTCGAGACGCAGCGTCACGCTCGC
>DATNGX010000339.1:0-3522 GCA_035605755.1 Candidatus Krumholzibacteriia bacterium | reverse complement strand
ATTAGACCCGCCGCCGAGAGGCGGCGAAAAAAACCGCCTCACGTTTCCCGGTCAGGAATCTGTCGACAATGTCGCGTAGCAAGACAAACAAGAACAACCAACCGTCCGCCGGGACCCCTAACGGCACTCCTCGGCCCAAGCTCGAGCTCGAGCGTCGTGGTGTCCCTGCGTCACCCGGAATCGTAATCGGCACCGCGTTCGTGCGCGACGCCGACCGCGTCGCGGTTTCGCGCGCCACCATCGATGCTCCGGGCGCCGAAGAGGAAATTGCGCGCTTCAAGCGCGCGCTCGAGGCCACCCGCAATGATCTGGGCGCGCTCAAGAACGACATCGCGACGCGCATGGGCGACGATCACGCGCGTATCTTCGACGCGCACCTGTTGATCCTGTCCGACATCACGCTCGTCGACGACACCTCCGCCATCATTAAGAGCGAACGTATCAACGCGGCTGCCGCCTTCGACAAGGTGATGAATCGTTTCATCGAGTCGATCGGCAGCATCGCCGACCAGTACCTCAAAGAGCGCACCATCGATCTGCAGGACGTGAAGAAGCGCGTGCTGCGCGCGCTCTCGGGTGCGAAGACGGCGGCGCCGCCGCGTCCCACCGAGCCCTGCATCATCGTGGCGCACGATTTGTCGCCCAGCGATACCGCACAGCTCGACCGCAGCATGGTGCTTGCATACGCCACCGACCTCGGCGGGCGCACGTCGCACACCGCCATCATTGCGCGCTCGCAGGGAATTCCAGCCGTCCTGGGTCTGGAGAACCTGATGGAGCGCGTCGAGAACGGCGACACGCTCATCGTCGACGGCAACACCGGCGTGGTCATCGTCAATCCCACGGCCGGCACCATCGAACAGTACCGGCTGGAGATGAAGCGCTTCCACGAGCTGGAAGAGCAACTGCTCCTGCTCAGCGCCTATCCCGCGCAGACGCTCGACGGGCGCCAGTTCGAGCTGTGCGCCAATCTCGACGCGGCGCACGAAGTGCAGTCCGTCATCGATCACGGCGGCCAGGGGGTCGGGCTCTTTCGCACCGAGTACTTCTTCATCTCGCAGGACTATCTGCCCGGTGAAGAGGAGCAGTTCAAGGTTTACAAACAGGTGGTGGAAGCGATGGCGGGAAAACCCGTCGTCATCCGCACCCTCGACATCGGCGGCGACAAGATCGCGAGCTATCTCAATCGCGTGCCCGAGCTCAACCCGTTCATGGGCTGGCGCGGCATCCGTTTCTGCCTCACGCGCAAGGACATCTTCAAGACGCAGCTGCGCGCCATCTATCGCGCCAGTGCGTTCGGCAACGTGAAGATCATGTTTCCGATGATCTCGCAGATCGAAGAGATCACGCGCACCAAGGAGATCTGCGCCGAGGTGCGCGACGAGCTCGCGCGCGACCGCTACAAGTTCAACGCCGAGGTCGAGCTCGGCATCATGGTGGAAACGCCGTCGGCGGTGGCGCTGGCCGACCAGTTCGCGCGCGAAGTGACCTTCTTCTCCATCGGCACCAACGACCTCATCCAGTACACGATGGCGGTGGACCGCGGAAACAGCAAGATCGCGCACCTCTACCAGCACCTTCACCCCAGCATCGTGCGGCTCCTGCGCCTCACCGTGGCCGCCGCGCGCCGCCAGAACGTGCACCTGTCCGTGTGCGGTGAGATGGCGGGCGATCTGTTGGCCGTGCCCATCCTGGTGGGACTCGGCATCGACGAATTCAGCGTGAGCCCCAACATGATTCCGGAGGTCAAGCGCGTGATCCGGTCGGTTACGTTCGACGAATGCCGCGCGCTCGTTCGCCGCGTGTCACGTTTTCGCACCACGGCCGAGATCGAAGCCGAGATCGAGGCCTTCATGAAGGCACACACACCTGTGTCCGCTCAATCCTCAGGAGCACACGCATGACCATGGATTTTGGCGCGCTTCAGAAGCAGCTCGACGCGAACG
This sequence comes from Candidatus Krumholzibacteriia bacterium, assembly GCA_035605755.1. Taxonomy (GTDB): domain Bacteria; phylum Krumholzibacteriota; class Krumholzibacteriia; order WVZY01; family JAKEHA01; genus JAKEHA01. The sequence continues at coordinate 1,576 of DATNGX010000339.1, read as the reverse complement.
ACATGATGGGGCGCGTCGTTGCGTTCCCCGCACAGATGGAAGCGGCGTGGAAGATCGGCGCCGAGTTTGCGCCGCGTGCCGAAGCGTTGCGCGGGAAATCGTTCGAGCGTGTGGTGGTGTGCGGCATGGGTGGGTCCGCCATCGGCGGCGATCTCGCCCGTTCGTTCCTGGGCGAGCGCGCGAAAGTACCCGTCCTCTCGTGCCGCGATTACTTCCTGCCCTCGAATATTGCGCGCGGCGCGCTGGTGATCGTATCCAGTTATTCCGGCAATACCGGCGAGACGCTTTCGGCGTACGAAGCGGCGCGCACGCACGCCGCCGCCATCGTGGCCATCACCAGCGGTGGCGAGCTGGCGCAGCGTTGTTCGCGCGACAACGTCCCGGTGTGTACCATTCCCGGTGGAATGCCGCCGCGATCGGCCATCGGCTATTCGCTCTTTCCGATGCTGCAGGTGCTGCGTGCGGCCGGCGTGGCGAGCTTCGACGACAAGGAATACAGCGAGGCGCTCTCGGCGGCGCGCGATCGCTGCGACGCGTACTCGCCGTCCAGCGCGGGCAACGCCGCCATGGAGACGGCGCACGATCTGCACCGCAAGACGGCCTTTGTGTACGCGGCACCGGGACTCCTCGAAGGCGTGGCGCGGCGCTGGGCCTGCCAGATGAACGAAAACGCCAAGACGCTCGCGCACTTCGCGTTTTTCCCCGAGCTCAATCACAATGAGATCGTGGGGTGGGAAGTGGGCGAGACCCTGATGCAGAATGCGGTCATCGTCTCGCTGGAAGATCGCGAGGACCATCCCATGACGCGCCGCCACGCCGACGTCGGCCTCTCATTGATGGAGCCGTTCGCCGCCAAGGTGGAGCGGCTGGAGACGCCCGGAGGCGGACGCCTCGCACGCATGCTGAGCATGATGTTGCTCGGCGATTTCACGAGCGTCTATCTCGCGTATTTGAACAACGTCGATCCCACACCCGTGAAGAAGATCGACGCGCTCAAGAAGAGCCTCGCCGGACAAACCGGATGACGCACACAACGAGTGTCGCATCATCCGGCACGATTTAACCGGCATTCCAAGGAGCATTTCGTTGAAGGCAATCATTCCGGCGGCAGGCATCGGGACACGGCTCAGACCGCACACGTACACGCTTCCCAAAGCACTGCTGTACGTGGCGGGCAAGCCCATCATCGCGCACATTCTCGACGACATCGTTCCGCTCAAGCCGTCGCGTTTCGTGCTGATCGTGGGTTACAAGGGCGAGCTGATCGAGTCGTTCGTGAAACAGCACTACCCGAAACTGCCGGTGGACTTCGTGTTTCAGGAAGAGCGCCGCGGCATCGGGCATGCGGTGGACCTGACGCGCAACGTTGCCAACGACGACGAGCCGCTCTTGATCGTGCTCGGCGACACCATCATCAAGACCGACCTCAAGGCCGTGGTGGCGAGGAAGAACAACGTGCTGGGAGTCAAAGAGGTGGAGGACCCCCGCCGCTTCGGGGTGTGCGAGGTCGAGGGCGACCGGATCATCCGCCTGGTGGAAAAGCCGGCCGATCCCCCCTCCAACCTGGCCCTGGTCG
>DATNGX010000338.1:0-9930 GCA_035605755.1 Candidatus Krumholzibacteriia bacterium | reverse complement strand
GCGCGCGGGCGACCTCGTCTTTTTCGGAAGCGGCTCCAATATTTCGCACGTCGGCATCTACGCCTCGGATGGAGAGTTCATCCACGCCTCGACGCGCGCGCGCAGCGTTCGCTACGACAGCCTCGACAACAAGTACTTCCGCAATCGCTACATCGGCGCACGTCGAGTGCTCTAGTACCCGCTACTGCGAACAGCCGATCCCCCACCTACCCCCCCTCCGGATTTCGAACCCGCCAAATCCCATTTTTCCCTACTGGTACGGGTCCCGTGCCCGGAGCACAATTCGGCCATGGAGCGACGCTGCTCCGGCATCATCCAGATCGCGAATCCGTGACGTTCTTGTGGATTGAAACGCACGGTCAATGATCAAGCGCGGCGGGTGATGCCGAAGCGTGCGCAGGCACAAAAAGAAAACGGGCAGGAACTTCGGTTCCCGCCCGCTTTTGTTGTCTTCAAGAACGCCTTACTTGAAATTGCGCACAAGCACCACGTCGTTGCTGAACTGTCCCGCGTTTGCAACCACGTGCACATTGTCCGGCGCCCAGGCCATCTGCAGAACGATCAGGCCGATGAAGTGCGTGACCTGCCTGGGCTGCGATCCGTCCGCATTCAAGAGCCACACGTTTTCGCCGTCGCTTAGACGCCGGACGACCGCGATGTGCTTGCCGTCCTTCGACCACAGGTGCTGGGTGATCTGTCCGTCGGTGAGATGCGTGAGCGGCTTCACTTCCACCTTCCCGCCCATTTCCGCATAGAAGAGATTGCGGTTTGGCTCCGCGAGGTCGATGAACGACACCGCATTGCGCCCGGTTACGGCCTGGTAGTCGGTGGCGCGCTGCGGCAGGCGCAGTGTGACCGGTTCGGATGAGCCGTCGATGGGCGCCACTTTGAACGCGTTGCGAATCAGCCCCGCCGAATCGGTCTCGTATTCGATGGTCACCACATACTTGCTGTCCGAAGAGATCGCACCGACGCCCGGTGTCGCATTGGGCGCGAACAGCTTGCCCGCGCCACCGTCGGTCGACGCGAGCCAGATGCCCCTGGTGGAATCGGTCACGGCATATGTGAACCACTTGCCGTCATCCGAGAGGTCCTTGAACACTTCGCCACTGCCGCTGGTGAGCTGCTTCAGACCGCTGCCGTCGGCCTTGATGGACCACACGTGCACCTGGTTGTCGGCGTCGAGCCGCTGCATCGCGATGATGCCGCCGCCCGCTCGCATCTGGGTGACATGGCCGGGACCGGTCTCAAATGCGGTCGCGTCACCACCGGCCAGCGGAACCGTGGCGATACCGCCAAAATCGTTGTGGAGCGCGCCATAAAAAACGCGATCGCCCAATGTAGCCACATTGAACGGTGAATTCTCCGGGACCGACGTCTTCGTGAGCGGCGTGGCTTCGCCCGATGTCACGTTGATCGAATACAGGTTCGAAAGCGCGCTGCCGCGCGTCGATACCAGCGTTGCATCGGTGCCGCCGGCCGACACACCCGCGTAATTGTTGAAGTCGTTGGTGATGCGACGGAACTGTCCCTGCGGATAGGTAAGCAGAAACATCTGGTTGGTCAGCGTCGTGGAGAGATCGAACCCCTCCAGTGCGATCGCGCTGTTGTCCGGCAACCACGACAGATTCCCGAGAAACGCTCCGGGACGCTTGAAGAAGTCGCGACGCTCGCCCGTGTTGGCGTCGATGAGCGCCACCGTGGTGCCGCCCTTGGGAGGAGGAACCAGAAGGGCGACGGCGATCTGCTTTCCATCCGGCGACCACGACGGTGAACCACCCGGCCCGCCCGGTCCCTGCATGCGCACCAGCTCTTTGTCCTTGCCGGTTTCCAGATCGAGCATCAGCAGTACGGAGTAGCCCTTCTGGGGATAGTTGCGTGCAAAGCACGCGCGCTTGCCGTCGGGTGAAAACGCGAGACGCGTGTCGACGTCGAAGCTTCGCTCCTGCTCGCGACCACCCAGCGACGGCACACTCATCAGCACGCGGTAATTGGGCGCATCAGCCTTGCGTTTGCAGTAATAGATGTAGTTTCCATCCGGCGAGAAGCTGGGGAATTCCATGTTGGCATCCTGCACGGGCAGGATCTCGACATCGCTGCCCGTCGCCACCTGGCGCACGCGCAGCGAATTCTGATTGTTGCGTCCCGCGATGTACGCGATGTAGCGACCGTCGGGCGAGATGGCACAATCGGTAACGTCGCCACGATTGGTCTGCGCGTTGATGCGCATGTTGGCAAACGACGAGTTGTCGGACGCGTTCTTCTCGCCGCGGTGCAGCACGCCGACCCAGATGAATGCAGCGATGGCCGCCGCCGCCGCGCCGACCGCGATGACGGGCCAGATGCTCTTCCTGCGCCGCGATGACAACGGCATCACCCCACCGGCAGCGGTCAATGTTGCGGATGTCGCGGAGGCCGAGAGCGAATCGTACTCGTCGAAAACCTCGCGCAGCTCGATGGCGACGTCCTTCATCGACTGGGCGCGCTGCTCGGGCTGTTTCGCCAGGCAGCGGCGGATCACGCGGCGCAGCTCGGCCGGTGCCTGCGGGTTGAGCTCCTCCACCGGGCGCGGCTTCTCGTGAAGGATCTTGTGCATGATCTCCACGTTGGAATCGGCGACGAAGGGACGCTGGCGCGTCGCGGCTTCGTACAGGATGGATCCGAAGGAGAAAACGTCCGCGCGCGCGTCGACAGGCTTGCCCTGTACCTGCTCGGGCGACATGTAGCTGATCGTGCCCATGACGGCACCTTCTGAGGTGCGGTCCGCAATCTCGGTGGCTTCGTTGGGGCCCGACGTCTTTTCGGTGAGCTTGGCGAGACCGAAGTCGAGCACCTTGGCGTAGCCGTCGTCGGTCACCATGATGTTGCCGGGCTTGAGATCGCGGTGAACAATGCCGACCGCGTGCGCCTTCGCAATTCCTTCCGCCGCCTGCGCGAGATATCCAACCAGGCTCTTGAGGTCGGTCTTCTCCTCGTGAATTTTCGCACCCAGCGTTTTCCCGCTAATGAGCTCCATCGATATGTAATGGAGCGGCCCGCTGTCGGTGCCGCCGCCGGAGGCGTTCTTCACCGGCTCCTGTCCGATTTCATAGATGGTCACGATGTTGGGATGATTCAGCGACGAGGCCGACTTGGCTTCCTGGACGAAGCGCCGCACGCGGTCGTCGCTGCGGGTGAGGTCATTCGGGAGCACCTTGAGCGCCACGCTCCGCTCCAACGACTGATCCTGCGCAAGGTACACCTCGCCCATACCGCCGGCGCCAAGCGGGCCGACCACGCGGTACTGGGCGATCTGGTCTTCCGGATGGAGGGTTCGGGAATTCGACATGGGAAGAAAACCTTTCGTTCACTCGAATACGGATGTGGGCAGCCAATCCTAGCCGCTCGGTCGGGCGATGTCCAATACGGGGCGGTTCGCGTTTTTACCCGGCAGGCGAGCGCCGATTCGAAATCCCCCCATGCACACTACGTTGGACGAGTGAGACGGGTTCGGGGATTCGAAAAATTGACGGGAAGTGGGCGCGACCGCTCAGATCGTGGTGATCAGGGGCTGGGCCTTGCCGTTGGGTCGGCGCGAGATCTCGTCGACGCGCTCGAAATCGATGGCCATGTCTCCCAGCCGTACACGCAATTTGGCCAGGAAAGGATCCAACAGCTCGGGCGTGAGCTCGCGCGAAGTCACCAGCCGGAAGAGGACGCGGTCGAGCTGGCTCTGCACCACCTGCCAGCCAAGAATCCAGCTGAAGTCACGAACGACGATGCCGAACCAGATCTGGTTGATGGTTCCGTGCGGAGTCCGAATCACGTCGTTGAGCCGGCCCTCGATGCGTGCGATGCGGGGAAACGGACGTCCGCACGCACACGGCTGATTGGGCCACATGGATCCGATATCGCCCACTTCGTATCGGATGATCGGCGATGCGGCATTGTGCAAATCGGTCACGACCACGCGCCCCTCCGTACCCGGCGCGACCGGATTGCCGCTCGCGTCCACGATCTCCGTGCGCAGATTGTCCCACGACAGGTGCATGCCCTGGTGTTTCTCGCACTCAGACGCGATGTTCATCACCTCGCGCGCCCCGTACGAATCGAACACTTCGCTCGCGAGCACGTCTTGCAGGAGCTCGCGCTGTCCGGGCATCAGGCCCTCGGCCGTGGTGACCATCGTGCGTGCCTTCCACGACAACGCCTGGCGGTCGCGCGCATAGCGCGCGATGTCGACGAGCATACTGGTGTATCCAACGATCGCGTGCGGCTTGATGCGGTTGATCATCTCGCAGCACGCAGCCATCTCATCGTCTCCGAAATCCTGGAAAGCATCGAAGAAGTGTCGCTGCTGCAAGACGAGATGCACGCGGCGCTTCACCCTGTGAAAGCCGGCCTGCGGATACGGATCGGCACCCCAGACGTGCAAGCTCCGGATTCCTTCCTGCGCGTGCGCCCAGCTGTAGACGCGGTCCATGACCGCGGTGCGCCACTCGTAACTCTCGCGCGTGGCGTAATAACGGACGGGCGTGCTCGTCGAGCCGCTGGTCTGTCGCATGTAGGCGGCGTCGGCGGGACGCTCCTGTTGGGCGAAAAATTCGCGCTGCATCTCGCGCGTCCACACCGGAAGCTCTTCCGGACGGACCCTCTCGCCGGGCCGGGGCACCGAGCCGCGGTGCGCCTTCACGCGCTCCGCATAATATGGAAAGCGCGCCAGGGAACGATGAATGTGGTGCTGAAATTCCTCTTCGTTCAGACGGGAGAGCGTCTCGGCGGATAGTTTTTCGTTGGCGAACACGCGGCGGCGGATGTCGAGGCGCCGGTAGCCACGTGCCTGGCCGTAGAGTGTGCTGATGAGCGTGAGCGGATGCACGCTGCAAAATCTAACACGGCACGCCCGAAGGTGCACCTTGTGATGCGGCGTCGCCCGCACATTCGCAAGGGCTGGCTTGACTTACGGGCTGCTTTGGGGTTCAATGAATGCCGTTTCCGACCGCTCACCAGGCGACCCCACGCTTGAACCACTTTGCAAAGGAGCCCGCGATGAAGTTCGCGCATCGCCTCGCTGTTATCTGCGCCGCACTGGTGCTGGCAGCCACATCCGCAAGCGCGCAGATTCCCGACAAGTTCACCAATCTGAAGGTGCTTCCCAAGGACACGCCCAAGCCCGAATTGGTCAAGATCATGCGCGGCTTTGCCGGCGACCTGGGTGTTCGCTGCGGGCACTGCCACTACGCCAAGAACCCGGAAGACTTCTCGAGCTTCAACTTCGCATCCGACCAGAAGCCCGAAAAGGAAGTCGCGCGCAACATGATGCGCATGGCGATGGACATCAACAAGACCCTCGACAAGGATTTCAAGGACACGCCCGATCACCTGAAGGTGTCGTGCTTCACCTGCCACCACGGCAACGAGAAGCCGGAAAAGCTCGCCGATGCCATCGTGCCCGTGCTCAAGAAGGACGGCCCGGAAGCGGCGGCCACGCGCTATCGCGATCTGCGCAAGGAGTACTACGGCTCGGCCGCGTACGACTTCACCGAGTGGTCGCTGGTGGAGATCGCCGAGGATCTGCGCCACGATCCCGCACAGATCAAGAACGCGCGCGCGTTGCTCACGCTGAACCTGGAGAACTTTCCGGAATCGGCGCAGACCTATGCGCAGATCGCAGAGACCTATGTCGCCGAGAACGACATGACCAGCGCGATGACGAACTTCGACAAGGCGCTCCAACTGGCCCCGGACGACCCGCGCCTCAAGGCCCGCATCGAGCAGGTCAAGGCGGGCGGCGGTCAGCCTCCCAAGAAGTAAGCGAATCCCTGACGTGTGGGGGCCGGAAGCGGCCCCCACTTCTTTTCCACGGCTTTTCTGGATTCCTTATTAAAGGTGGATTGACACCGGCGGGACGGCGTCCCAGAATGTCGAAACGTTCAGAAACAGCTGAATCCACTTGTTGATTCAACGACATAAATGAGCTCGAGAAGATCCACACACGATATCTTCATCGAGGGCTGGGGCCGCCTGGGCCCGGCCTGGGGAATCAGCCGCGTCATGGCGGAGATCTACGCCGTTCTGTACGTGAGCGAACAGCCCCTGACGCTCGAACAGATGTCGCGCACCCTCAAGACCAGCCGCAGCAACATCAGCACAAACGTCCGCCTGCTCCTCGACCTGAGTGTCGTGCACAAGGTCATCATCCGGGGCGAGCGCAAGGACTACTACACCGCCGAGGAAGACGTCACCAAGGTCGCCAAGCTGCTCGCGCTGGCCAAGAAGCGCAAGGAGCTGGATCCCGCCATGGAGATCGTGGAGCACACGCTCGCTTCCGCGAATCAGGCCGGGGACGAGGTCATCGTCAAGCGCATGGAAGAGCTCAAACGCCACATGGAGTTCGTGAACGCGATTTTCCATGCGTTCGCGGGCGGCGAAGCGGACACCCGGCAGCTCGCCAACGTGATCCGCGTCAAGGACACCCTTTCCTAAGGAACATTCCGATGATGCACGCCCTCAAGAAGCACGGTGTCATGCTCGACATTGTCGAACGTTGCAACGCGGCGGTCGTCGAACGCATCAAGGACAACGTCCACAGCGAGGCCAATATTGCGCTGGAGAGCTTCAACAACGGCGGCAAGCGCCTGCGCCCCATCCTGCTCGTGCTGGCGGCCAAAGCACCGGGCGCGCAGCCGCTCGAGCCCATCGAGGATTCGCTGATCCGCCTCGCGGGCGCGGTGGAGCTGGTTCATCTCGCCACCCTTTTTCATGACGACGTCATCGACCAGGTCGACACGCGTCGCACCAAACTTTCCGCGCGCCTCAAGTACGGCAATTATGCCTCGGTGCTGACCGGCGACTTTGCGCTCGCCGAAGCGCTCGAGCTCGTCCATCGCAGCGGTGTGGCGGGCGCGATGCCTGAATTCATCCGCACGCTGCGAGTTCTGGTTCGCGGCGAAAGCCTGGAGACGTCGCACAAGTACAACTATGCGCTCTCCGAGGCGCAGTACTACGAAATCATCTCCGAGAAAAGTGCCTCGTTGTTCGCACTCTCGTGCAAGGCCGGTGCGCTGGCGAGCGGCGGCGAATACGCCGACGCGCTCGGGCACTTCGGCTGGAATCTCGGCATGGCGTTCCAGATGATCGACGACCTCGACGACATGCTCGACACTCCGCAGCGCTCCTACGACTGCGACCTGCGCAACGGCTACATGGCGCTGCCCATGATCCGCGTGCTGGATTCGCTCAAGGACGGCCACCGCGAGCGCCTGATCCAGATCATCGAGAGCGCCGAGTTCACGCCCGAGACCGAGCGCTACATCGTCGAGCTGTGCATGGAGTACGGAGCGCTCCGCGAAACCTCCGGCACCATCGACAGACATCTCGAGCGCGCCAACGAGACGCTGGCGCGGTTCTCCCCCTCGATCTCGCGCGAGCTCCTGAGCGGGATCGTGACCGAGCTGCGCGGCTACGCGGCCGAACAGACGCGCAATTTCCAGAGCTTTCTCCGCGACACAGCATAGCCGTCCGACAGGACGGCGTATTTTTCAGTGGCGCTGCTCGAGCGCGACTTTCATAATTCTAATGAATGTCGCGACGGGCACTCACGATTGTCTTCGCGTCTTCTGTCAGTCTTCTTCCCTGTAAAGTCGCTGCCCAGGACGTACCGCCTCCGGCGAGCATGCATGCAACCGGATTGGTGGATGGTGTTTTCCACTTCTCCCGCAATGTGGGCAGCGATTTCACCGCCCAGGCTCTTTACCCCTTTCAGCTCGCGCGCTCGCATCCGCTCGGTTTCGCAACCGGCGTGGCCGCATTCGCGGGGCTGATGTCGTTCGACGGTGAGGTGCGCGAGTCGGTCGCATCCCCGCAGTTCGCGCGCGAGCACGGACTCGAAGCCCCGGCGCAGTGGTTGTCCAACCGGGCTCAGCCCTCCACCATGCTCCCGATTGCGGCCGGAATCGGCATCGTCGGCATGCTGGGCTCGGCGCGCGAGCGCGAAACGGGCTCGATGCTGGCAGAAGCCCTGGTGACTTCTTCGGTGTGGACGGGTGCGCTCAAGGAGCTCACACGGCGCGAACGACCGCGCGAAACCACCGAAGAGCTTTCCGACTTCTCGGGCCCCGGTGCGGTTTTTTACCACGAGGGCGCCGTTCCTTCCGGCCTGCGCTCATTCCCGTCGGGACACACCAGCGGCACCTGGGCGATGGCGACAGTCCTCGCGCACCAGTATCCGTCGCACGGAATCATCCCCATCCTGGCGTACGGGACGGCAGTCGCGATGGGCTATTCACGCATGCTGGTGGGAGCGCACTGGTCCTCGGACGTGGTGGCGGGAGGATTGATCGGCTTCGGGTGTGCGCGGCAGGTGATCTCCGCGCACGAGACGCGCGCTATCGCGGATCAAGCGGATGCACACGGCTGGCATCTCTATCTTGGCTCCGGGCAGGCGACGCACGAAGCCGGGCTTGCCTTCCAGTTCTAACGCAGAACAACCATGCGGCTCTCGCGCCGCACACCGAGGGCTGTCACGCGCACGAAATAGATACCGGTTCGAAGCGCGGGCTTCCCGCCCGCGACATCGAGACGGTAGCTCTGCCAGCCACTCGCCACATCGTTCACGCGGTCTACGAACACACGTCTTCCCGTTACATCGAACAGCTCAATCGTCACATCCGAGCTTGCAGGCAGTCCGTAGCGGATGTCTGTCATGCTCGTCGCGGGGTTGGGGGCGTTCTGCAACATGCTGAGCTCGGTGGGAAACGCGGGCGTGTTGCTGCCGCCCGAAAAATACACCGTGCAGGTGGTGTTGGATACCGGAGCAATCGTGTGCGACGCGGCACCGTTGTCACTCCAGTGCGAGAACTCGAACTCGCCGCTGTTCCCTTGAGGCGACGGCGCATCCAGGGTGTGCGGCGAGCCAACGGCCCAGCTGAACGTTTGCGAGGTGCTATACGTTGTGCCATCGACAACAAAAGAACGTCCGGATGGTGAAGAATTGACGATCACCGTGACGTTGCCGCCAAAGGCCGGCGTCTCCGTGATGGGGGCATTCATCTTCACGTTGGCCGGATTGGCCCAGCCGCTGTATGAACCCGATCCCGTCCCCGTCCATCCGTTGAAGCCGTAACTGACGGCGGGGGTCGCCAGGATGGAAACGGTTGCGCCGGCATCAAACCATCCGGTCGGCGGGGAAGTCGTTCCATTGACCGCCGTCTGCATGGTGAGCTGATACTGCGTCGTGAAGTTCGCTACGTAACTCGTACTGGTTGCCGGTGAGACGTCATGACTCATCGTCCCGTCATCGCTCCAGCTCTCCCACACAAAGCGCGTTCCCACGCCGGAGGTCTGCGGGGAGGTTGTGGATATGGTGTGTAGCGATGATACGTCCCAGTGAAACGTCTGCGCGGCGGTGTAATCGACGCCGTCCACGCTGAAGCTCCGGCCGGCAGGATTCGTCGACACCTTGACCGTGACAAGATCCGGAATGCTCTGGATGAAAACACCGTTGAGCGAAACCGACGCGGGATGCGAGATGCTCCACTCGGCGCCGCCGTCCGACGTTTCCACCACCGTGCCGCTCTGTCCCACTGCCCAGCCATTCAAATCGTCGATGAAAAAGACCGAGCGCAGAATCACCGAACCGGCGCGCTGCGTGGTCCAGCTCGTGCCGCCGTTGGTGGTGGAAAGGATGGCCCCGGCTTCGCCGACCGCCCAACCCGTTGTCGCATTGACGAAGAAGGTCGAGTAGAGATCACTCGTGGTGGGCGTGGTTGCGGTCCACGAATAGCCGCTGTTTGTGCTCTTCAGCACGGCGCCGTTGGTTCCCACGGCAAAGCCGAGGAGATCGTTCACGAAAAACACACCGCGCAAGGTTTGCGTCGACGGCGATGCGCTGGCCCAGGTGGCGCCGCCATTGACCGTTCGCAGCACGACGCCCTTACCGACGGCCCACGC
>DATNGX010000337.1:0-4225 GCA_035605755.1 Candidatus Krumholzibacteriia bacterium | reverse complement strand
GCTCGTCGATGGACGCCCCGCGCTGACGTCGGATTCGGGCGGTGCGTTCTGGAGTCTCGTGCCCACGCAGTTCGTCGATCACATCGAGATTGTGAAGGGTGCGTTCTCCTCTCTATATGGCTCGACGGCGATGGGCGGCGTCGTCAACGTGATCACGAAGCAGCCCGGCAAGGAAACCGTGGGCCGTCTCGACATGAAGCTGGGCTTCTTCGAACAGCCCGCGCCCGCGCTCCAGTACACGAGCGACACGCCGCTCCAGAGCGAAGTGACCGCGGATCTTTCCGGGCCGCTGGGCCGTTCACGGCACGACCTGCGCTATCTGTTGAGCGCCAGCCGCAAGTCATCCGACGGTTTCAGCGAGAACACGGAGTACACCTTCTACGATCTGTACGGGAAGCTCATCTTCGATGTGACCTCGGAGCGCAAGCTCGAGCTCACCCTGGGCGGCGGCCGCGCCAAGAACGACTATCCGCATTCCTGGCTCGACGCGGACCATCCGCTGGAAGTGCGGCCGTCGTGGGAGGACGATCGCCAGCAGAAAAACTATGGAAGCGTCGATGTGCACTACAGCGCGCTGTCGGGAAACCGCACGCGTCTCTCGTCGCGCATGTATTACTACCACCACGAGCAGATCTCGCGCTTCAACCAGGACGATCCCGGCCAGGACATTCCTGCCAACGAGCCGTTTGGTTTTGAAACCCAGATCAAGGGTGACAAGACGGGATGGATCACGCAGGTGGACCATCGTATCAATGACAGCAACCGGTTCGTAGCGGGCGCGGACTTCATGTTCGACGTGGTGCACTCCTCGCCCGACACGACGCTCTACGGCGATCATCAGATCAACAACTACGCGGTGTTCGCGCAGGACGACATCGATCTGTCGAAGAGCGTCACCGCCACACTGGGCGCGCGTTACGACTGGAATCATCTGGTGGGCGGCAAGACGCTGGAACAGTTGAGCCCGAAGGTGGCGGTGGTGTGGACGGCGCACAAGGATCTCGCGCTGCGCGCATTGTTCGCGCAGGCGTTTCGCGCCCCCACGATCGCGGAGCTGTTCCTCCAGCGCGAGCTCGGCGGCGGCATCGACTTCGTGCCCAATCCGAATCTCGACGCGGAGCACATCGTGGATTCCGGGGAAGTGGGCGTGCGCTGGAATCCGAAGCCTGTGTTCGGGATCGACACGGCCGCGTTTCGCTACCACTACGAAGACATGATCTACTGGGTGCAGATTCCGAACACGAGCCCGGTGCAGTACCAGGTGCAGAACCTGACCTCGGCCGAGATCTCGGGTGTCGAAACCACGGTGACGTCCACTATGCGCACGCTGACGCTCTCCGCCAACTACACCTTTCTCGATGCGCGCGATCAATCCCCCGGCCGCGCCGACGACACGCTCGCGTATCGCCCGCGCCACACCGCCAACTTCGGTGCCGACCTCGGGGTCGCGCACCGCTGGATGTTGCACGGTGATGCGCGCTACCGCAGCCACATCGAGGAAGTGTTCCTTTATCCGCTGCAGGCCCCGGATGCGTACTGGGTGTTCAACGCCAACGTGCAGTACCGGCTGAGCGAGATGGTGAATCTCACCGCCAAAGTGAACAACATGTTCGACGAGCAGTACGAAGAGCTCGCGCGCTACCGCATGCCGGGACGCAACTGGATCTTCGGCGTGTCGCTGCGCTTCTGATCGGTGAAAAGCGTTGTGCCCGGCAAGATGTGCCCGGTCGGCGCAATGATGGCATTCTAGTTGCAGATTTGGCCGGGACCGTTCTCGCGAACGCGTACGGCAGGTCGCAGGAACGGAGAACAATCATGGCTGGAACCACGCTCAACGGAAACGATATCTGCAGGAAGCTCGACGAGCTTGCCGCCTCCGGCGCCGGCTTCGACCGGCTGCTCTCGGGCGCGGTCGATTATCTGCACCACGCCCATCCCGATTTTCACTGGACCGGCGTATACGAGCTCTTTCCCGACAACGTGCTGCGCCTGGGACCGTTCATCGGCGCGCCCACCGATCATGTGTTCATCTCGGTGGGCAAGGGCGTGTGCGGCAGCGCGGTCGCCGAGCGGCGCGACAAGAATGTGCCCGACGTTTCCAAAGAGCCCAACTATCTGGCCTGCTCGAGCTCCACACGTTCCGAGCTCGTGGTTCTGATCCGCCAGGACGAACAAATTTACGCGCAGATCGACATCGACTCGCACGAGATCGATGCGTTCGACGCCCACACAGAAACCGAAGTGAAGAAAGTCGCCGACTGGCTTGCGCGCGCCTACGCGTCGCGCCAGCGTACGGCTGGCTGATCCACACCGGGCCCGGGGAAGTTTGAGCAGAAAACCAGGCATCCTCGAGCTCGATTCCGTCGATTCGCTGCGCCAGCGCGTGGAGGAGCTGGAGCGCTGGTTCCAGACCCAGGACCGGCAGCTTCTGTTTCTCGAGCGCGAGCGCCAGAAGCTCTCCGCCCTCGTCAATCACACAGACGCCGGCTTTCTGGTTTTCGACACGCAGCTTCAGGTGCGCTGGATGAACAACGTGTGCCGCGACTGGCTGGGCACGCGCGAGACCATGCCGCGCCAGACCGTGCGCTGCTGCGATGTGATGTGCGGCGAACGCGAGCCGTGCGAGGGCTGTCCGGTGGCGAAGACGGTGCTTTCCGCATCGGTATCGCACCAGGAGCTCAAGCTCGAGGTGGACGGCGAGACGCGCCACATCTACGCCACCAGCATGCCCATCAAGTCGCACGACAACCACGTCGACGAGGCCATGCTGATGCTGCAGGACATCACCAATCTGGAAGTACTGCGCCGCTCGCAGGAAGCGTCGCTCAAGGCCAAGGAGCTGGCCGAATCGGCCAGCCGCGCCAAGAGCGAGTTCCTCGCCAACATGAGCCACGAAGTGCGCACGCCCATGACCGGAGTCATGGGAATGACGGGTTTGCTGCTGGACACCGCCCTGACCGAAGAGCAGCGCGAATACGTGCGCGTGATCCAGTCTTCGAGCGAAGCGCTCCTCACCATCATCAATGACATTCTGGATTTCTCGCGCATCGAGGCGGGACGTCTCACCATCGACCCGATTCCATTCGACCTGCAGAACACGATCGACGAAGTGGTCGCGCTCGTCGGTGAGAAGGCGGGCAAGAAGGGAATCGAGCTCATCGTGCGCTACGCGCCGGGGCTGCCGCAGCGCGTGGTGGCCGACGCCGGACGCATTCGCCAGATTCTTTTGAATCTGGTGGGCAACGCGCTCAAGTTCACGGATTGCGGCCACGTCATGGTGAGCATCGAACGTATCGACGCGGGCGGACCGCTGGCCAGGATCCGGTTTTCGGTGGAGGACACCGGCATCGGCATCGAAGCCGACAAGCTCGATGCCGTGTTCGAGAAATTCACCCAGGCCGACGGGTCCATCACGCGTCGCTACGGCGGCACCGGCCTCGGGCTTTCCATTTCCAAACAGCTCGTCGAGCTGATGGACGGCGAGATTTCGGTGATGAGCACGCCGTCGCGCGGCTCGACCTTCGTGTTCACGCTCACCATGCCGGTGAGTGACGACGAACCGGTGCGCGCGGCGCCCCTCGCAGATCTGAAGGGCGTGCGCGTGCTCGTCCTGCACCAGCACGACAAGGTGCGCGCCGTTCTCGGCGAACAGCTGGAAGCGTGGGGAGCCCGGCGCACGGGCGTGTCGACGGGAGAGGCCGCGATGACGGAGCTGCGCACCGCGGCGGCGGCGAAGGATCCCTATCACATCGCGATCATCGCGGACAATGTTGAGGATCTTCCCGTGGAAGCCCTGGCACTGGCGGTGAAGAGCGACGCGACCACGGAGTCGACATGCCTCGTGATGCTCACGTCGCTGGGAGCGCAGGGAGACGCGGAACGACTGCGCGCGGTCGGCTTCGACGCCTATCTCACGCGGCCCACGCGTCCGTCACAGATGGCCGGCGTAATTTCCGCCGTGTGGAGCGTAAAGCGTCACGGCGTGCGCGAAGTATTCGTCACGCGCCACACTCTCGAAGAAGCTCGCCGCAAGAAGAACGACTAGTTAGCGCACGACTTCGGCGCCGTTCAGTTTGTAGACGACGCCGTCCTTCATCACGAACTTCACATCCTGAAGCAGCTTGATGTCCTGGATCGGATCGCCGGCGACGGCGACGAGATCCGCGATCTTTCCTTTTTCAACCGTGCCGAGATCTTTCTCCTGACGCAGCAGCTTCGCGCCTGA
>DATNGX010000336.1:0-5054 GCA_035605755.1 Candidatus Krumholzibacteriia bacterium | reverse complement strand
TCCAAGCTCTATCTAAAACTATTGTGTCTATTATGGAGTAATCCTCAGGAAAACTACCGCACTTGCGGTAGAACCTGCTCTCGGGGAACGCCTTACGCTACTGTGAGCGCAGATAGGTCGCGAGATTGATTTCGCGGTGGTCGATCTGAAGCTTGCGCCGGATGGATTGGCGGTGCTTGTGGACGGTCTGAGAAGAGAGATCGAGGGCCTCTGCGATCTGTTTGGACGACCGTCCTTTGCGGATCATTTCCAGGATGTCGAGCTCGCGCGGGGTCAGCTTCGACATGTTGTTCTTGAACTGGTCGATATCGCGGCCAAAGGTCTCGTCGAGACCCCGTTCGAGCAGATCGACGTCGCGGCGCTCCAGCCGTCCCTGCTCCTGGAGCTTGCGCAGCATCGGCCGCACGAGCCCGTCCATCTTGGTCGCGATCTCATGGCGGTAAATTGATTTCTCCTGCTCGATGTGCTGGAGCACTTCGTTGAGCGCCACGTTCTTGCGCACGAAGTCCACCTGTTCGCGGCGCAGCGTCTCCTCCAGCACCCGCAGTTTTTGCTCCTGTTCCTTCTGCTCGGTCACATCGCGCGTAACCGCCAGAATGCAGACCTTGCCCCCGATTTCGAGCTTCTCCGCCGAAACCACGCAGGCGCGCACGTCACGATCGCGCGTCACCACGTCGATGGGAAAATCGCGGACGTGACCCTTCTGGTTGAGCTCCGCGATCAGCTCGGCGCGCCGGTTGGTGTCTTTCCAGATGCCGACATCGACGGTCCGCTTGCCCACGATCTCGTCGTGGCTGTAGCCGACGATGTGCTCGAAGCCTTCATTCACTTCCAGGATTTCGCCGTCGCTGGCCGCGGTAATGGTGATGGAATCGGGACTGCTGCGAAACGCCTTCTCGTAGCGTTCGCGATACACGGCAAGCCTCTGCTCCGTCTCGAAGCGCTCGCTGACATCGCGGTAGTTCATCACGAACCCACCGATGTCGGCGTCGTCGCGCAGATCGCGCACGACGACCTCGACGTAGCGCCACGAGCCGTCCTTGTGCCGGGCACGTACCGTGACCTGGATGGGGCGACCGGTTTGCGCGATGTTCTCCATCGCCTCCCGGGCCGCTTCGAAGTCGTCCGGATGGACGAATGTGAGCGGATTGGTTCCGATGATCTCGCGCGGCGTGTACCCGAGCACGCCCTCCACCGTCGGGCTCACGAAGATGGTCTTGAGATCGCGATCGACCACCTTGATGATGTCGAACGAATTGCGCATCAGCGCCTGGACCAGGCGCACGAGCTGCGCGGTATCGGGTATGGTTGCGTTGGAATCGTGCATATTTGCGGGATGGATTGGGTACTTCATTAGGATAGGTCCTCTGGCAGAGCGAATCAAGCGCCCCCGGGTCGAAATGCGTATTTTGGAAGGGCAATGAACCGTGATAAACCTGCAACTATGAATGAGACAGGGACTTCCGCGAGCCTGCGGGACGTTGCCGACCGCCTCCCCACGAACCCGGGGGTGTACCTGTTCCGGGACGACGCCGGCCGGGTGATCTATGTGGGCAAGGCGCGCTCACTGCGCACCCGGGTGAAGAACTACTTCCGCGAAGGGGGCGACGGGCGCGCCACGGTGGAGTTCCTGGTGGCCCGCGCCCGGAGCATCGACTTCGTTGTGACAGGCACGGAGCAGGAAGCTCTGATCCTCGAGAACAACCTCATCAAGAAGCACCGGCCGCGCTACAACGTCGTCTTGAAAGACGACAAGAGCTACGTCCACCTCCGCCTCGACACCAGGCACGCATTTCCGCGACTGACCGTGGTGCGCCGCCCGCGTCGCGATGGGGCGACGTACTTCGGACCGTTTGCCTCGGCCGGCTCCGTGCGCCAGACGCTGCGCACGCTGGGGCGCATCTTTCCCATGCGCACGTGCACCGACGCCGATTTCGCAAGCCGGACGCGGCCCTGTCTCTACTACTACATCCAGCGTTGCCCGGGCCCGTGCGTGGGCCGGATCGAAGCGGCCGAGTACGGCGAGACCGTGAAACGCGTGACCATGTTTCTCAAGGGACGGAGCCAGGATCTTCTGAAGACGATGCGCGACAAGATGGACCTGCAGGCCGCCGAGCGTCGTTACGAAGAAGCGGGCCGCACGCGCGACCAGCTCTTCGCGCTCCAGAGCGTGGTGGAAAGGCAGCGCATTTCGTCGCCGCAGCGGGCCGAGCGCGACGTGTTCGCCACGCATCATCACAAGGAACAGCTCGTGATCCAGCTCGTCACCGTGCGCGACGGACAGGTGTCGGGCGCGTCGACGTTCTACTTCGACAATGCGGTGCAGGAGACGGCGGAGCATCTCGCGTCCTTCTTGAACCAGTACTACCAGAGTGGCGCGCCCATCCCTGAAGAGGTTCTGGTGAGCGAGGAGATTGCCGACAGCGCCGCGCTCGAGGCGCTGCTCTCCGAGCGCGCGAAGCGCAGCGTCAGCATTGCGGTGCCGCAGCGCGGGGAGCGCGTCACGCTTGTCGAGCTCGCCAAAAAGAACGCCAGCGTGGCCTTCAACGAGGGCCGCGGCAACAACCGCAACCGCGAAATCCTGGACGACCTGCAGGAGCTCTTGTCGCTCGAAAATTATCCGCGTCGCATTGAATGCTTCGACATCTCCAACATTCAGGGCAGCCGCGCGGTGGCGTCGGGTGTCACGTTCATCGACGGCGAGCCCGCCAAGGCGCAGTATCGAAAATTTCGCATTCGCACCGTGGAAGGCGCCGACGATTACGCGATGATGCGCGAGGTGCTCGAGCGGCGCGTCTCGCGCGGGATGAAAGAAGGCGACCTGCCGGATCTGCTCGTGGTGGACGGCGGGCGGGGACAGCTCAACGTGGCGTGCGAAGTGATCGCGCGTCTCGGCGCCGAAGTGGAGGTCGTCGGGGTGGCCAAGGTGCGCGACGACGAAACCGGCCGCAAGATCCGCGGGCAGGAGCGCATCTACCTGCGCGATGTGCCCGAGCCGCTCTTTCTCGAAGGACAATCCCAGGCGCTCTACCTGCTCGAGCGGGTACGCGACGAAGCCCACCGTTTCGCGAACACCTACCACCGCCAGCTGCGCACCAAAGCCATCGGCGAGTCGAAGCTCGACACGGTCCCCGGCATCGGCACGGTGCTCAAGCGGCGGCTGCTGCAGGAATTCGGCAGCCTGGAGCGGCTGCGGCGGGCGGACGTGGACACGATTGCGGCCGTTCCCGGGATGTCGCGCCGCCGCGCCCAGGCCCTCAAAGACGCCCTGGGGTAGCTCCCGGGACGCCCCAAGCCCGCCCTTCGCATTGACTTTTGGACACTTGACCCCTATGATCCGATTGGTCTGACGGATGGATGTCCGGCCGGGCCATCCCCACCTGAGATATCAATAACGCATCCCGATTGTCGCCTTTTCGGAGGTTCCGGACGTGATTTCGACACGCAAGCTGGTCGGTGTGGCACTGATTCTCGCGGCGTTTCTGCCCGCGTGTAACGACGATCCGAATCTGCCGGATCCCCCGAAGAAACCGCCCCAGGTCTCGACATCTGTGGCCTATCCATACAGCACCGACGACAAGGGCCATTTGACCGGGCTTCCGAGCAACGACGTGTATTCGATGCTCGCCGTGAGCAACGGCGAGTTCTGGATCGGGACGCAGGCCGGAGTGGCCCGTTATCCCAACCTCACCTCTGGAAGTCATGTCGCGGTAGATCCGGGAAAACCCGAAACCACGAAATGGATCATCAACGAAGTGAACGGCCTCCCGCATCCGCAGGTGAGATCGATGGTGGAGCTCGACGGCAAGGTGTACGTCGGCACATGGGGCGGCGGTCTCGGCATCTACGACATCGCGGGAGACCTGTGGACGCAGATTCGTCCCGGTACAACCGGTCTCACCGACGGCTTTATTTCCGATCTGGCCGTTTCGCAGCCGACTGAAAACAAGCTCTACATGTCCACCAATGACGGGGTCTTCATCTATGTGCCCGGTGGCGGCTTCACGCACTTCTCGACGGTGGACGTGAACGAGCAGGATCCGTCGATGTTCGATGTCGTGCGTTTCCAGCAGACGGTGTCGTCACTCGAAGTGGTCGACGAGGCGGGCCTCGTGCAGCGCTGGTACGGGCCGCGCACCGACTCACGTTACGAGGCGAACGCTGCCGAATTTCTGGGCATCACGGTTTCGAAGAGTGTATCGACCGAGTTCAAGTACACGCCGGTGAACTCGGGTCTTGTCGAGCCCAACGTGAATGACATCTACTACGATTCGGTGCGCCAGACGTACTGGGTGAGCTACGTGAGCAAGGGGATTTCCGAAGTCAACCTGACCGACAAGACGTGGACGAGCAATACGCTCGTGGAAGGACTTCCCTCCAACACCGTGTACTCGGTGACGCGCGCGGGTAACGGCGGCGCCGGCACGACACTGTGGGCGGCCACGCAGAACGGTCTCGCCAGGCTTGACGGCAAGCACTGGGTCGCCTTCGGCCGGAGCGGTGGGCTTCCTTCCGACCGCATTCGCAGAGTGTATTCGGATGACGGCAACCGCCTATGGGTCGGCACCGTCGACGCCGGCGCGGTGAAGCTGGACCTCTAGGGCATTCGCAAGAAAAACGCCCAACGATGAGCACACCGGCCTCCGGTCTCCCGCGCGGGATTCCGGGGGCCGGTGTCGTTTTCACACCTCGAGAAACTTGGGGAAGCGCGTCAGATTGCGGATGCCGGTCCGGGTGACGAGCACGGTGTCTTCGATACGCATGCCGCCGATGCCGGCGTAGTACAGCCCCGGCTCGACGGTGACCACCATGCCCGCTTTGAGACGCGTGTCGTTCATCGCAATACGCGGCGGCTCGTGGATCTCGAGCCCGAGCCCGTGACCGGTGCCGTGGAAGAAGCCCTGCATGCGCCCGTCGATCATTCCGGTCTTGAACCCGCGCTTTTCGAACAACTCCAGGATGGCGCCGTGAATGTCGCTCGACAGTGCGCCGTGCCGGATCATGCGCAGCGCTCCACGCTGTGCGGCGAGCACGGCGTCGTACATTTCACGCAC
>DATNGX010000335.1:0-3533 GCA_035605755.1 Candidatus Krumholzibacteriia bacterium | reverse complement strand
GCGCTCACCGTGGTACGAGAAAACGGCCGGCCTCTACCCCATCGGCCGCATTGTGGATCGCAGCGTGCTTCAGACGCTGCCGCTCCATCAGGGGCGTTCGTAAACGACGCGACCACGAACAATCGTGTATTTCGCGTGGGTGACGAGCAGCGCATGCTCGGGAGCATGGGTGATGTCCCGATCGAGCACGGTCAGATCGGCGCGCATACCGGTTTCGATACGGCCCGCGCTCTTTTCATCGAAGCCCGCGTACGCGGCACCTTCGGTGAATGCACGCAGTGCTTCTTCGAGTGTGAGCTTCTCTTCCGGCATCCAGCCGCCGGCCGGCTTTCCATCCGCATCCTGCCTCGTCACCGCGGCGTAAAGTCCCAGCAGCGGATTGACCGACTCCACCGGAAAGTCCGAGCCGAACGCGAGCACCGCGCCGCTCGCGAGCATGGAGCGCCAGGCATAGGCGCCGTGAAGCCGTTCGGCTCCGACACGCTTCGCTATCCACGGCATGTCGGAGGTGGCATGGGTCGGTTGCATCGACGCCAACACTCCCAGCGCGGCGAAACGCGGGATATCCTCCGGTGCAACAATCTGGGCGTGTTCGATGCGAAGGCGTGCGTCTTTGGTCCCGGCTTCGCGCAGCGCCCGTTCGTAGATATCGAGCACGGTGCGGTTGGCCCGGTCACCGATGGCGTGAGTACCCACCTGAAAGCCGCGCGCGAGCGCGTAACGCGTCCACGCATATAATGTGTCCGGCGACTGGACGTTAAGACCGCTGTTGCTGGGATCGTCCTGGTAGGGCGCCAGCAGGAGTGCGCCCCGTGAACCCATGGCACCGTCGGCGCGCAGCTTGAAGGCGCGCGTCGTGAGCAGCCCGCCGAATTCCCGCGCCGGGCCCTGCGCCAGCATTTCGCGCGCGAACACATCGTCCTGCGAATCGATCATCGAGTAGATGTTGAGCGTGAGCTTGCCCGCGACCGCCAGCCGCCGCAGCGACATGTAAACGTCGCGCGTGGTGCCGGCATCGTGCACACCGGTAAGACCGAAGCTGTTGCAGTTGGCGAGCGCCGCCTCGAGCCGGGCGTCGAGCTCTTCGGCCGACGGCGCCGGCGCACGGTCTTCGATCAAACGCGTGGCTTCATCCACGAACACGCCGGTGGGTTCTCCCTTCGCATCGCGCACGATGCGCCCGCCGGGGGGATCCGTTGTGTAGCGCGTGATCCCGCACACATCGAGCGCGCGTTTGTTCACCCACAGTGCGTGCCCGTCGACCCGGTCGAGATAGACAGGATTCGCTTCCGTCGCGGCCAGGTCGCGCCAGGTGGGAAACGCAGGCGTGGTCCAGTCATTCTGATCCCATCCGCGTCCGTGAATCCATTCGCCCGCTTTGACCTTCGTCTGATAGACGCGCACGTGCTTGACCACGTCGTCGATCGATGTGGTGCCGACCAGATTCACGTCGTGAAGAATCTTGCCGAGGTTGTTGAGGTGGCCGTGAGCATCCACCAGACCGGGCGTCACCGTGCAGCCGCTGGCATCGATCACGCGGGTATTCTTGCCAATGTATGCGTTGGAGCCCTTGTCATCCCCGACATAGACAATCTGTTCGCCCCGGGTGGCCAGCGCGGTGGCCGCGGGAGTCTTGCTGGAAAGCGTGATGACGCGCGCGTGCACGAGGACGAGGTCGGCGGGCTCCGCTGCCCGCGAGGCGCCCGCCCACATCAATAGAGCGACAAGGATGAAACGACGGACGCGCGCCACGCCTACATGGCCCGTTTCAGATTGGCGAGCCGTGTCCCGGCTTCGATGCGAATGGGCAGGTCGGGGTCGCCGTCCTTCCACATGCGCATGAGGGTTTCGTACGCGTCAATGGCGCGCCGACGATCCCCGGTGGCTTCGTAGGCGCGGCCGAGCTCGAACCAGGACGGTCCGTAGCAAGGCGAGGCGTCGGGGTTCAGGAGCGGCGCGTTGACGACGGCCTGCAGCACGGCGATGGCCTGCTCGGGATGTCCGGCATCGATGAGACAGCGCGCGGACATGTAGCGCAGCACGTCGCGCGCGCCGCGGTTGGGGCCGAAGCTCTTGCGCTGCGCGGCGGTGCGTGAGCCCGCCATGCAGTCACCGTTCGACATGGCTTGCATCGCGTCGATGACCGCGCGCCCGTCGGGGCTGATGCGCGCGCCGTCGGTGCGCAGAATTTCGCGCGCGCGGGTGGAGTCGCCCGAAATCAGACTGATGACTGCCTTCACCTGCGCCAGCTCTCCGCGCTGGTGCATTTCCGAGGTGGGTTTGACGCGGTCGAGTGCTGCCAGCGCACGCGGGCCGTTCTGATCGCCCCAGAATCCGAGTGCGGCTTTGGAGATCTGAATCCCGGCCAGCGACGCGGAGTCGGGTGAGGCTTGCGTGAGCACGGCTTCACTTTCGTCGAGCACGCGGATGGCGTCGCGGTAGCGCCCCGCGTACGGATAGAGAATACCGGCACGCATGCGCCACAGCTCGCCGCGCGCACCGAATTCATTGCGATTCTCGAGCAGCGCGTCGGCGCGCGCAGTTTGTACTCCCGCCTCCTCGATCTTGCGCTGGCGAAAGAGAACCTGCGCAAGCCGCAGCGGAATGACAGGACTGTTGGGTGCGTGGGCGCGCGCCACGTCCAGCGCCTTCACCGCGTCGCCAAGATTGCCGGCGCGCGTATGGCACGCGGCCAGGAACTCGTACGCCTCCGGCGCGTGCGTGGCGTCGACCCAGCGCTGCGCCGTGGCCAGCGCTTCCGTGTCCATGCCCTTCCCCTGATACGCCCACGACAGATGCTGAAGCGAGCGCTCCATCATGGGGTCGATGGCGAGCGCAGCCTTGAAGTGCACAATCGACGAGTCGACGCTCCCGGAGTGGAACTCGGCATCACCCAGGCCGAAGAGCATCTCCTTGTCGTCGGGATAGAGCCGGCGCATCTCGCGCAGAATTCCAATCTGCGCTTCGAACCCCTCTTCGAGCCCGGCCGAGAGCGCGCGCACGAGGTAGCGTTCCTTGACCGGAATGCGCTGCAGATTGCGCATGGCATACGACACGTGCTTGCGCGCCACCGATTGCATGCCGCGCGACCACCATTCCGTATATGCGAGACGGTAGTACGCGAGCGCAAAGGTCGAATCCATCATGATGGCGGAATAAAACTGCTTTCCCGCCGCATCGAACTCGAGCCGGTTCAAGAGCGTTTCGCCTTCGAAGTAGTGCTGGTACGCATCCAGGTCCACGGTGGTGAGCGTGCCCACGGGCTCGGTGCTCGCAATGGCGTCGCGCGAATCGCGCAAGTCAATGCGGATTCCCTTCGCCACCTCGTCGATCATGTCGGGCACGCTCTCCAGCCCACGACCTTCTTCGCGCGCTGTATAAATGTAGCGATGCTCGCGCGTGTCGAGCACCTTGAGGTCGATGGAGTACAGGTCGCCGAAGCGGCGCACGGTGGGAATCACCAGCACGCGCACACCCGCGGCGTCACAGATGCGCTGTCCCAGCGATTCATCGATACGCGTGACGTCCTTCTC
>DATNGX010000334.1:0-3108 GCA_035605755.1 Candidatus Krumholzibacteriia bacterium | reverse complement strand
GTCGGCGACGCGCATGAGCTCCTCGGGCGTTCCGGACGCCACGATCTGCCCTCCGCCGTCACCGCCTTCGGGACCGAGGTCGATGACGTGGTCCGACTGCGCGATCACCTGCAGATTGTGCTCGACCACGATCACGGTGTTTCCCTTTTTCTGCAAATCACGCAGCACATCGATCAACGTCTCCACGTCCTGCACGTGCAGCCCGGTGGTGGGCTCGTCGAGAATGTAGACGAAGCCTCCCTCGACGTTTTCGCTGAGCTCGCGCGCAATCTTGATGCGCTGCGACTCGCCTCCGGAGAGCGTCGTGGAGGGCTGGCCGAGACGAAGGTAGCCGAGGCCGACGCGCGAGAGCACGCTCAATTTGGACACCAGGTCGCGGTGCTCGGCGAAGTGCAGGATGGCTTCGTCGATGGTGAGCTCGAGCACCCGCGAGAGGTCGAGCCCGCGATACGTGATCTCCAGCGTCTCCGGGTTGAAGCGCTTGCCGTCGCATTCGCTGCAGCGCACGAACATGTCGGCCATGAAGTGCATCTCGACGCGCTCGTAGCCCATGCCCTGGCAGCGCGCACAGCGCCCGCCCGACACGTTGAAGCTGAAACGGCCCGACGTGTAACCGCGCTTTCTCGCCCTGGGCTGTGACGCGAACAAGTCGCGAATGGCGGCAAATGCGCGCACGTACGTGACCGGGTTCGAGCGCGGCGTCTTGCCGATGGGCGTCTGGTCGACCATGAGCACGCCGCGCACGCCCTGCAATCCTTCCACCGCGCGGTACGCCGCTCCGCGCGATTCCCCGCGCGTACGCAGCGCGTTGTAAAGCACGTCGCACACCAGCGTGCTCTTCCCCGAGCCGGATACACCGGTGACACTGGTGAAGGCGTGCAGCGGAAACGCGACATTAATGTTCTTCAGGTTGTGCTCGTGAACGTCGATGAGCTTGAGCGCGGGCCCCGTGGTCTTCATGCGATCGCCGTTGCGGAAAGGCAAGCCATCGGTCAGAAAGCGCAGCGTCCCGGAGGACGCTGCGTGTTTCGCATCGGGAGCTCCCTGGTATACGACGTTCCCCCCGTTTTCCCCCGCCCCGGGACCCAAGTCAACGATGTAGTCAGCCGCTCTAATAATATCCAGGTCGTGCTCGACAACCACCACGGTGTTGCCGCGCGCGCGCAGCTCGCTCAACACCTCGATCAGCTGCACGGTATCGCGCGGGTGCAGCCCGATCGACGGCTCGTCCAGCACGTAGAGCACATCGAGCAGATTGGAGCCGAGAGAATTGGCCAGCGAAATGCGCTGCGACTCGCCGCCCGAGAGCGTGCGCGCGAGACGATCGAGTGTGATGTAGTGCAGGCCCACAGCGAGCAGAAAACCGAGGCGTGACTCGAGCTCGATGACGACGTCGCGCGCTATGGTGCGCTCGCGTTCGTTGAGCTGGAGCGCGCGCACGAAGGCCAGCGCATCGCCCGGCGTCATGCACGCAATGTCGCGGATGGTCCTGCCGCCGAGCTGGACGTAGAAGGCTTCCGGACGCAGGCGCCCGCCCTCGCAGGCGCGGCACCCGCGAAAGGCGAGGTAGCGGCGCGTGAAAAAGCGCGCGTACTTCTTGTACGTCTTCTCACGCATGTTCTCGAGAAACGGGAGCACGCCCACGTATTCCCCGCTGCCATGCATGATGGCCTTCCTTGACTCGGCCGGGAGCTTCGACCACGGCACGTTCATGGGGATCTTCTTGCGACGGCAGAACCGCACCAGCTGGTTGAAGAAGTACTCGAACTTCTCGCTCGCCCACGGCTCGATGGCGTGGTCTTTGAGCGCGCGGCTGGTATCCGGAATGATGAGCGCGTCGTCGAACTCGAGGCGGCTTCCGAAGCCGCGGCACGACGGGCACGCGCCGAAGGGCGTGTTGAACGAAAACAGAATGGGCCGGGGTTCCTCGAAGTGCGTACCGCACGACGTGCACACGAGCTGGTTGGTGTACTCGACAGGCTTTCCGCCCTCGGTGTCCTCGAAGCGTACATGCCCGTCGGTCATGCGATAGGCGGTCTCGATGGCCTCGAGCAGTCGCGCGCGCTTGTTCTCTTCGATGTCGATCCGGTCCAGCACCAGGTCGATGGTGGCCAGCCGCGACGCGTTTTTGGGCGCCGCCTCCAGCCGGACCACTTCACCCTTGATGATAAAGCGCGCATATCCTTCGCGGATCATTTCGTCGATCTGTTTGGCGCCGCTTCCCTTTTCGAGCTTGCGGCTCGCGATCACCATGAGGGTGCGGCCGCGATGCGACTCGAGCAACGCCTCGATCACCTCATCGGGCGCATAGCGCTTCACTTCCCCGTGGCCGTTGGGACACATGGTGCGCCCCAGGCGCGCGAAGAGAAGGCGCAGATAATCGTAGATCTCGGTGGCGGTACCCACGGTGGAGCGAGAGCTGCGCGTGGTATTGCGCTGCTCGATGGCGATGGCCGGTGAGAGGCCGGTCACCTCGTCGACATCGGGATGGCCGATGCGCTCGAGGAACTGCTTGGCATATGTCGACAGCGACTCGATGTAGCGGCGCTGGCCCTCGGCGTAGAGCGTGTCGAAGGCGAGCGTCGACTTGCCCGAACCGGATACACCCGTAATCACGGTGATGCATCCGCGCGGAATCTCGACGTCGATATTCTTGAGGTTGTGCTCGCGAGCGCCGCGAACCACGATTTTGTCGTTCATAATGCACCGCGCCGACAGGCGCGGAATCGGTTAGTTTAGACCCGCACAAGCCCTTCAGCAACTCCCAAATCCCACTTGAAGACGTACGCGAGCGTTTCTATTCTCCACCCATGCCAAATTCCTTAGCTCGTGTCTTCGATCTCATCGCCCGCCTGCGCGGTGCCGACGGTTGTCCGTGGGACCGGGCCCAGACCCTCGATGACGTGCTCTCAGACCTCATCGAGGAGGCCTACGAGCTGGAATGGGCCGGTACGCATCATGGAGATGCTGATATTTTCGACGAGATGGGTGATGTGCTCTTCGTGCTCTGCTTCGCCATCGCCATCAAGCGCGAAACATCGGCAGATTTCACTCTCGATGCAATTGCCGAACATGCGTACCGGAAGATTCACGGCCGCCATCCCCACG
>DATNGX010000333.1:0-4489 GCA_035605755.1 Candidatus Krumholzibacteriia bacterium | reverse complement strand
CGAAGAGTATCCACTCGCGGGAGAAAACGGCGCGCCGGGAACCTTCGGCGCCACCGAGATCATCAACGCCGAGGAAATGTGGAAGCGCATGGAGGCGTCGTGCACGGACCGTCCCGATGCGCGTGCATATCTGTGCGCGCGCCTGGTGGACCTGTTGATCGGCGACTGGGACCGTCATCGCAATCAATGGCGATGGGCGCGCATTCCCGGCCAGGACCGCTGGCAACCGATTCCCGAGGACCGGGACCAGGCCTTCGTTCGTTTCGAGGGATTGATTCACACACTCGGACGCGAGCGTCTTCCGCAGTTCGTGAGCTTCGACGAGAAGTACCCCGATATCGACGGGCTGACATGGAACGGACGCGACGGTGACCGCCTCATTCTCGTCGAGCTCGAGAAACCCGTGTTCGACGAAGTGGCGGCGACACTCAAGAGTCGCATCACCGACGCGGTGATTGCGGACGCGGTGGCACGCATGCCGGCCGCCTACCGTGAGCTGGAAGGCGCCAGCATCGAGCACGATCTCAGGGCGCGGCGCGACCAGCTGCCTGAGGAAGCGGACAAGTTCTATCGCTTCCTGGCCCAACGCGTCGACGTGCACACGAGCACGAACAACGATATCGCGACGGTGACGCGGCACGAAAACGGCGATGTCAATGTGACCATCACGCCGCGTGAGGGACAGGGAGCGTTCAACCGCACGTTTCATCCCGACGAAACCGAAGAAGTTCGCATCTACCTCGGCGCCGGCAACGACAGCCTGGTCACGACGGGCCCCGCTGGCGACATCAAGGTGCGCGCCATCGGCGGCGACGGCGACGATACCTTTGATGACCGCGCGGGCACGAAGCTGCGCGTGTCGGACGCCAGCGGAGAGAACCAGGTGCTGCGCGGCGCGGGCACGTCGCTCGACACCCATCCCTACACCGCGCCTGTGCGTCCCAAAGCACCGTGGATTCCACCGCGGGACTGGGGCCGGCGCACGTACATGTATCCCGTAATCGGCGGCAACACCGATCTCGGCGTCGTGTTCCTGGGAGTGCTGCGGTCGACCGGCTACGGCTTTCGCAAGAATCCCTCCGCGGATGAGCACATGGTGCGCGCGGCCTACGCGACCAAGGCCGGCTCGTTCGGCGGGGACTACACCGGCACGTTTCGCCTTGAGAACTCGCCCATGTCGATGGGTCTCTTTGTGCGCCTCTCGGGGCTCGACTTCCTCCACTTCTACGGCTTCGGCAACGAGAGCACCTCGTCCGAGGAAGACGACTTTTACAAGGTGAAGCACACCGAGTACGTGTTTGCACCTTCACTGCAATGGGAACACAAGCACACCACCGTGAACCTGCACGTGGGAACCAAATACAACAAAACAGAGCTTCAGGCTGACCATTTGATCACCGAGGTAAATCCCTACGGCACCGGAGACTTCACCCAGGTCGGCGCCGGCGGCGGCATCGCCATCGATACGCGCGACACCGCTTCAGCCTCCGAGGGCGGCGTGCGCGTACAGGTGGACGGAAATTTCTATCCTCCCGTCGCATCGGTCGAGGACACCTTCGGCGAAGTTCACGGCGAGGCCGCGCTCTATCAGCCCATTCCATTCTTGAAGAGGCCGGTGCTCGCGCTGCTTGCCGGCGGCAAGCACGTGTGGGGGGATGTTCCCTACCACGAAGCGGCGTACATCGGTGGCGCCAACACGCTGCGCGGCTTCGCCAGGCAGCGCTTTGCGGGCGATGCGTCGGTATTCGGCAGCGCCGAGCTTCGCGTTCCCCTTACGCGCGTCTATATTCTCGTGCCCGGCCAGCTCGGCGTGTTTGCGCTCGGCGACGCCGGTCGTGTCTTTCTCGACGGTGAATCGAGCGACAAATGGCACACCGCCGTCGGTGGTGGCCTGTGGGTGTCGCTGGTCGATCCGGCCACGGCGATGAGTCTTTCGGTCGCCGACAGCGAGGAGGGCACGAGCGTTTACGTCCGCCTCGGAATGTCGTTCTAGCCCGTTTGTGCGGCTGTCCCGGCCGTGATAGATTCATGGTCTCGCCGGCGTCACCCGGCGGCCAGGAGGAGTCCCGGTGGCAGTCGATTTTCAGGTCCAATCCCAATCGCATCCCAGTGATCCGTCGCAGTTTTCGGATCTCGACACGCAAACACAGCGTGGCTCCTACTCGGCGCTTGTCGCCGCGGCCGGCATCTACGCGATTGCCTACGCGCTTGCCTACCTCACCGACTGGGGAATCCTGATCGGAAAGACCGGGCATTTCGTCTTCCCGCCACTGCTCCACAACATTTTCTCCATTGTCTCCATCGCCTACGCAGTCCTGGCCATGCGCATCAGCCGCAAAGCCACCTGCACGGCGTGCGGCTTCACACGCATGGCGATTTCATTCCTGGTGGTGTCCTCGGCCGGTATTGCCATCCATGCCTGGAACTGGGAGCTGGACGCCCGCGCCGGCGGCGTGAGCTGGGTCGGGGTGTGGATCGTCGCATTCGCCGGTGTCGTCATGCTGACACCGCGCGTCTTGTTGATAGGCGCGCTCATGTCGTGGGCAGTGCTCGTCGGCATCGCGGTTCTCAGCATCGCCGTTCACGGCGTGCCCGCCGACTTTCCCGGTTCACCCGCCTCGGTCATCGCACAGGTTGCGATTCCCGTCTTGATCTGCGTGTTCGTCGCGTGGGCCATCTCGTACAAGGTGTTCAAACTGGCGCGCGAAGTGTCGAAAGCGCGCCGTCTGGGAAGCTATCAACTGGGCGAAAAAATCGGCGCGGGCGGCATGGGCGAGGTGTGGCGCGCGAAGCACAAGCTGCTCGCGCGACCGGCAGCGGTCAAACTGATCCGTCCCGAGTCATTCGGGCCCGGCGGCGACAATTCGGAAGCGCGCGCGATCCTCAAGCGTTTCGAGCGCGAGGCGCAGGTCACCGCCATGCTGACCTCTCCGCATTCGGTGGCGCTCTACGATTTCGGCATCGCCGAGGACGGCGTGTTCTATTACGTGATGGAGCTGCTCGAGGGCCGCGACCTCAAGACGCTGGTGCGCGAATCCGGCCCCGTCTCCGTGGAGCGCGCGATCCACTTCCTGCGCGAGGCGTGCGACTCTCTCGCGGATGCGCACGACCGCGGATTGATTCACCGCGACATCAAGCCGGCCAACATTTTCACCTGCCGTCGCGGGCGCGACTTCGATTTCGTGAAGGTGCTCGACTTTGGCCTGGTCAAGAACGTGCGCGACCGCGGCGAGAGCGTCACCGAGCTGACGGGTGCGGGAACCACCAGCGGCACGCCCGGATTCATGGCGCCGGAAATGATCACGGGCGAGAAGGTGGATGCGCGCAGCGATATCTACGGGCTCGGTTGCGTCGCGTACTGGCTGCTCACGGGCCAGATGGTATTCGAAGGCAACACGCCCATGTCGATTCTCATTCAACACGTGAAGGAAGAGCCGGCGCCGCTGTCGTCGCGCACCGAGCTCCGTATTCCGCCGCGTCTCGAACAGATCGTGCACGCGTGTCTCGCCAAGTCGCCGTCGCAACGGCCCGCTTCCGCGGATGAGCTGGGCGAAATGCTCGCCGCCGCGGCGGCCGAGCTTCCGGCGTGGACACGCGAGCGCGCCCAGCAGTGGTGGCAGAAGAATCTCCCCAACCTCTACTACACGGCCTCGCGCGTCGATACCGTCGACAGCGGCGTATCGACGGTGATTAATGTCTAGTGCCCGCCCCGCGGCCGCTGCGCCGATAACGATTGCGGCCATCTCGGCGTTCGCGATGATCGCCACGCAGGTCGCCGGCAAGACGGCGCGCGACGCGCTCTTTCTCACCAACTTTCCCGTCTCCGCGCTTCCGCTGGTCTTGATCGCCGCGGCGGTGCTGTCCATTTTTGCCGCGCTTCTCACCGCGCGCGCCTTGACTGTGCACGGTCCGGCGCGCATCGTACCGCCGCTGTTCATCGCCAGCGCGCTGCTCCTCCTCCTCGAATGGTGGCTCGCGGCGCGCAATGCGCGGCCGGCCGCGGTGATTGTTTATCTGCACATCGCATCGCTGGGCTCGATTCTCATCTCGGGATTCTGGTCGCTCATCGACGAAGCCTTTGACCCTCGCACAGCACGCGCCGGTATCGGTCGCATCATCGGCGGCGCCACCGCGGGCGGTCTCTTCGGCGGTCTTGTCGCGGAGCGCATCGGCGCACTCGCGGGCATCATGTGGATACTTCCCTTCATCGCCGGCCTGCACCTGGCGTGCGGGCTCATGCTCTCGCGTTTTTCCCACGACGGCTCCGACGCGCACCACACCGCCTCACGCCGTCCTGCCGCGAAGCGCGAAGAGTCCGCTTTCCATGTCCTCCGGCGCGCGCCCTATCTGCGTTCGCTCGCCTTGCTGGTGTTGTTCGGCAACATTGCGGCCACCTTGCTCGACTATGTTTTCAAAGCGCGGGCGACCTCGAGTTATCCCGCCGCGCACGACCTGGTCCGGTTTTTCGCCGTGTTCTACACCGTGGTGT
>DATNGX010000332.1:0-2822 GCA_035605755.1 Candidatus Krumholzibacteriia bacterium | reverse complement strand
CATCGATATTCCCAAAACCCTTCACGAAGAGGTGGTGTGAGTGGCGGCCGATGATCTCATCATTCGCGCGGAACGCGTCGGCAAACAGTACAAGATCGGCGCCGAGCCCGTGGACGCGGTGCACAACGTCGATCTTTCCGTCGCACGCGGCGAGTTCGTGGCGTTGATGGGCCCGAGCGGGTGCGGCAAGACAACGCTGCTCAATCTGTTCGGCTGCATCGACGTGCCCACCAGCGGCGCGCTGCACGTGTTCGGCGAAGATGTGGCCGGAATGAGTGAGAGACGGCGCGCGCAGCTGCGCCTGCGGCGGATCGGGTTCGTGTTCCAGCGCTTCTATCTCCTGCCCATGTTGACCGCGTTCGAAAACGTCGAGCTGCCGATGATCGAAAACAAACTCGCGCGGCGCGAACGAAGTGAGCGCGCGCGGAATCTTCTCGAACGCGTCGGCCTCGGGCACAGGCTCAAGCATCGTCCGCATCAGCTCTCCGGTGGAGAAATGCAGCGTGTTGCCATCGCTCGCGCCCTTTCCAACCAGCCCGATCTCATCATCGCCGACGAGCCCACCGGCGAGCTCGACAGGAAAACGGGCGCGACCATTCTGGCGCTCATCAAGGAGCTGCAGAGCGGCGGCCTCACCGTGATCATGGCCACGCACGATCCGCACGCGGCCGAGCTTGGGTCCCGCGTCATCGAGATGGAAGGAGCGCGCCTGTGAACACGGCTTCCTTCATCACCAAGGGGCTGCGCTTCCGCCCCTATCGAACGTTGTTCCTGCTCCTGGGCTTTGCGGTCGGCGTCATGGTCATGACGGTTCTGCTATCGGTGGGCACGGCGGTTCTGGACCAGGCGATGGACGAGGACCTGACGGGCGGCGGAGATATTGTGATCCTGCCCGCCGGCATCGACGTCAATGTGCTCAAGACGGGCGGCGTCACCGCGATGAACTTCGACATTCCCAACGCGCGCTATCTCACGCGCGAGGTGCTCACGCCGCGACGCATGCCGGCGGTGCGCAATGTCTCCCCCGAGCTCACGCGCACGTACGCCACGCTCACGCACAACGGTCGCGAGCAGCTGGTTCGTATCGACGGCGTGCTGCCGTCGCGCTTCACATCGCTGTGGTCCGCGTTTCCAGCTGCGCTGGGCGCAGAAGGCCCCGCCGGCAATGCTTCGAAGGATTACGAAGACCCCGACTTCATCCAGTTGCTCGCGAAGATCGACTCGTTTCACACGCCGCAGATCGATTCGGTGCAGACGTGGGCCGAGTGGCACTACTTCAACTATCACGACGACGCCGGGCGTTCGCTGTATGTCTCCATCAACGCGCTGGCGTTCGAAGGCGACGTCGCGGCCAGCGGCTACTCACGTGGCATGGTCCTGGTTCAATACGTGGACGAAAACGGCCGGCGCACGCGCGTGGTCGACGTGCTTCCCGGTCGCGAGATCTCCGCCTCGACGGTTTCGCCCGATCTGACCATCGGACTCAACGTGGTGCGGTGGGAAGGCGGCAGCTATGCGGTCAGCGTGTCGACGTCGGACTCGACCGGGGCCTCGATCACGGCGGATCTCAACCTCGAGGCGACACCGCACCAGTACATTCCGCCGGTGACGCCGATGGGCGAAAAGAAGGCGTTCGGCTACGTGGTCCCGGTGGTGTGCGGGCACATGACCGGTCACGTGCGCATCGGCGGCCAGACCATCGACCTCGACGGCGTGGGCTATCACGACCACAACTGGGGTCATTTCCGGGACGCGGTGTGGGACTGGGGCGTGGTGCACCTGGCCAACCATGTCAGCATCCTCTACGGCCGCTTTGCGAGCTCGGCGAAGGAGCTGTCGCACCAGCCCGTGCTCTTCGCACTGTTCGACAAGGACGGACCGCGGCCTTTCGAGCTGACCAACTCGTATCGAGTGGATTGGGATGCTTCCACCACACCGCCAGAGCCGCGTTCGATCGCCATGCACACCCGCGTCGGACAGGATCCGGTGGAGCTCGTGATCGACGTCACGCGCCAGGTCGAGTCCGAGACCGGCGCCGGCAAACAGGGCCTCTTCCGCGCCGATCCCACTGCTCGTTCGTTCTTCATTCAGATGGAAGGCAAGGCACGCCTCACCGGTTCGATCGATCGCAAGAAGATCAACCTCGAGGGTCACGCCTTTTCGGAAACTTTTCGTCTCGAGCCACAAACAAATTCTCGACAGAAATAGCGGCGAACCGATAGGTTCGCCCTCGATGCCGCAGCTCGAGCTCGCTTTTCTTTCCGCGCCCAACGTCACGCCGCCGCGCGTCGTGGCGAGCTCGGTGCTTCGCAAGCATCGTGCGAAGAACGAGGTGCTGCGCATGGTCGCGTACGTCAGGCGCTACTTCCCCGAGCTCGACGGCGAAACCGTCACGGTGGGGCTCACGCGCGCAGCCAGCGGAATGGCGGTGCCGGGCGGCACGCGCATCTGGCTCAATCCGTCGCGGCTTTCCTATCACACCATCTCGCACGAGCTGTTGCACCTTTTGCAGTGCCGCAATCTGGACATTCCCGCCGGCGAGAAGGCGTGCGACGTGTTTTCGTTCGCGCGCCATTGGACGCTCAACGACGAACGCCCCAGCTATGTCAAAGTG
Source organism: Candidatus Krumholzibacteriia bacterium (assembly GCA_035605755.1). Lineage (GTDB taxonomy): Bacteria > Krumholzibacteriota > Krumholzibacteriia > WVZY01 > JAKEHA01 > JAKEHA01. The sequence continues at coordinate 208 of DATNGX010000332.1, read as the reverse complement.
CCGCGCCAGATCGTGGATGAGAGGGGACGGTTCAGCGAAGCGTCGGCCAAGCTTCTCTTCGGGGTCGCGCGCGAAGCGGTCACCCAGCGCGCCCGCGGGCTGCGCAACTACATCTCATTCTTCGAGGCCGAGCTCGCGCGTCGCGTCGAAGACGGTGACACCGCCCACAAGAGCGCGCTCAGACTTCTCCACACGGTGTAACCGCCCG
>DATNGX010000331.1:0-2112 GCA_035605755.1 Candidatus Krumholzibacteriia bacterium | reverse complement strand
CCAACAGCGCGTCGGCGGTGTATCCCGATCTCTCTCTGTATCCGTGCGACAGCGTTCCGCTCCTTGCGCGTCGTATCAACAACGCGCTCCTGCGCGCGGATCAGATTCATCACGCCAAGAACGGCAACGCCAAGAACGGCCACCAGACCCACTGGCTGGTGCCCCTCGTGGCCGACGCCGAAGCCGGCTTCGGCGGTGTGCTGCACGCGTACGAGATCATGCAGGCCATGATTCGCGAAGGCGTGGCAGCGGTGCATTTCGAGGATCAACTGGCGTCGGTCAAGAAGTGCGGCCATCTCGGCGGCAAGGTCATCGTGCCGACCCACGAATTCGTTACCAAGTTGGTGAGCGCGCGTCTTGCCGCGGACGTCATGGGTGTCGATACACTCATCATCGCGAGAACGGATGCGGGAAGCGCCGCGCTCATCATGAGTGACATCGATCCCTACGACCACGAGTTCATGACCGGCGAGCGTACGCACGAAGGATTCTTCCGCGTCCGCGCGGGCCTCGAGCAGGCGATCTCACGCGGCCTCGCCTACGCGCCGTACGCGGATCTGGTGTGGTTCGAAACTTCGCACCCCGATCTCGACGAGGCGCAGGCGTTCGCCGATGCCATTCACGAACGCTTCCCCGGCAAGATGCTGGCGTACAACTGTTCGCCCAGCTTCAACTGGAAGGCGAATCTCGACGAGCGCACCATCGAGGAGTTCCAGCAGCGCATCGCCGCCATGGGCTACCTCTACCAGTTCGTGACCCTGTCGGGATTCCATTCGCTCAACTACGCCATGTTCAAGCTCGCGGAGGGTTACCGCGATCGCGGCATGGGCGCGTATTCCGAGCTGCAGCAGGCCGAGTTCGCCGCCGAGAAGTCCGGCTACGAAGCCATCCGGCACCAGGAGTTCGCTGGCACCGGATACTTCGATCTCATCAACGAGATCGCAAGCAGCGGCCTCTCGTCGACACTCGGCATGACAGGCTCGACAGAAACGGAGCAGTTCTAGCTCTCACGCCGCCCTTGCCGGCGGCGCTATCGGCCGCGAGGACGTATGTGTGTTCTCCTCCTTCCACACCGTCGTCCTCGCGGCCCCATCCTGGGGCGCACCTGACACACAACAGGCCACCGAAGTTGCTTTCGGTGGCCTGTTCGTTTTCCGCTGAAATTTGGCGTCAGCAGTTACCTGTCTTCGTCGGCGGACGGGCCGTAGACGCCCGGCAATGGAACATCCTTCAAGCGCAGATACACCGTGAGCTGGCCGCGATGGTGGACGGCGTGGCTGTACACCATCGAGCGCAGCACCGCAATGCGTGGCAATGTGAACATGACCTCGCCGCCACGCTTCATCGACCAGGGCTCGAGAAATTGTGCATCACTGGCTTTCGCAATGAGAGCACGAGCGTCGGCCACATTCTTGTCGTGCTTCGCGAGCAGCGCCGACTTCGATTCCCACGGGCGGATACCGGGCGTGGGCGCACCGGGTGCCAGGAAATCGTATTCGGGCGCATTCAGGATGCGGCCCACCCACACGGGCAGTCCCGCGATGTGATTGGCCAGCTCGCCCATGGATTTGGACTTGGTGTGCGGCGCCCACGCGGCGTGCTCCTCGGGAACGCGCTCCAGGACTTTACGTGTCGTGCCGGATTCGTGGTCGAATTCGCCCACCAGAAATTCTGCCATGCTCATGTCTGCCTCCTTATGAAAGTCGGTAATTCTAACATGCGAACCGGTACCGGTCGCGTGCTATGATGCCGGGTAATGTCGGTCCTCCACGACGCCTTCGCAAGTCAGATCGATTCGCTGCGCGCCGGGCGCGATGCTCTGCTCAAATCGCGCGGTGATCACACCATTTCCGAGATCACGGTGGCGCAGGCATTCGGCGGTATGCGCGAAGTGCGCGCGCTGGTGTGCGACACGTCGGTGGTCGATCCCGAACGTGGGCTCATCATCCGCGGTATCCCCGTGCTCGATCTTCTCGACCGGCTGCCCGAAGAGATTTTTTTCCTGCTTCTGATCGGGCGACTTCCCGACGCCGCAGAATCCAAGGCCGTGCGCGCCGCCATCGGCGGCGCACCGCGGGTATCCGAAGCCACCTGGCACGCCATCGAAGCGCT
>DATNGX010000330.1:0-2757 GCA_035605755.1 Candidatus Krumholzibacteriia bacterium | reverse complement strand
ACCATCTTGCCCGCGTGCTTCGCGGCTTCTGGAAAACCGGCGGCGGGGTAGACCAGCCCCGACGTTCCCACCACCAGCATGACGTCGCACCCATCGATGGCTTCGGCCGCGCGGTCGAGGTGCGCGGGATCGAGCATCTCGCCGAACCACACCACATCGGGACGAAGATACGAGCCGCACTCACACCGCGGCGGTGTGTCGACGCTCGTTGTCCACGCACCGCTCGCCGGATGGTTCGAATCGAAACATTTCGCGCGTCGAATGTTGCCGTGCAGCTCGATGACATCGCTCGAGCCCGCCGCGGCGTGCAGCCCGTCGATGTTCTGCGTGAGAACCACGAACGAATCGAAGCGGGCTTCCATCGCCGCCAGCGCGCGATAGCCTTCGTGCGGCTCGGCGCGCTCGATCAACGCGCGGCGCTCGGCGTACCATGTCCACACCAGCGCGGGGTCTTTCTCAAAGCCGCGTCGTGTCGCCAGCTCTTCCGGATTGTATCGCGCCCACAGGCCCGTCTGCGCGTCGCGGAACGTGGCGATGCCGCTCTCTTTGGACATGCCGGCGCCGGTGGTGACCACCACATCGCGAGCGGCAAGCAGGAGCTGGGCCGCGAGTCCGAGAGCTTCTTCCATGCGCGTGTCCGTCATGTCGATCGCCTTGGGCGCATGAAGGTTGCCAGCGATATGCCGGCGAGAATGAGGGCTGCGCCCATGCCCACGCGCGAGGAGATGCTCTCACCCAGGAACGTGGCGCCCAGCAATACGGCGACAATCGGAATGATGAATGTCTGGTACGACACAACGGTGACGTCGAGGCGCTGCATCACGTAGAAGAAACACGCGAACGCACCCACCGATCCCACGGCGGCGAGATAGAAAATCGTGCCCCAGGTGGCGCGGTCGAAGTCGAGCTCGAGCGGCGATTCGACGCTCAGCGCCAGCCCTGTCATGACGAGCGCCGAGGTTGCAAACGGAATCAACAGCGACGCGATGGGGTGGTCGCCGTGTCCCCATTTCTTGGTTCCCACCGATCCGATTGCCGATGCCATCACGCTTCCCATCACCATGGCCGTGCCGGCGGCCTGCTCGTAGCCGAGGCGCAGGTTGTCGGAGAAAATAACCGCGACACCGATGATGCCCACGGCGACGCCGGCGAGCTTGCGCGTGGTCAAGGGGCTCGAGAGCCAGAAGCGGGCGAGCACGGCGACGAGAAGCGGAAAGGTGGCGTAGAGCACGGCCGCCAGTCCGGATGGAATGCGTTGCTCGCCGTAGTACACGAAGGTGTAGGGAAGAATGACCTGAAAGAATCCCACGAACACGCCGAGCCTGACGAAACGTGCGTCGCGCGGAACACGGATGCGTGCCAGCGCAATGATCACCGCGACGATGGCCGACGCGATCGTCATGCGCACCGCGATCGAGGTCAACGGCGGCGCACCGCGCAGTCCGATCTTGATCATCATCCACGTGGATCCCCAGATCAGGCAGCAGCCGAAATAGGCCAGGAGGACGTAGAGACGCGGTGAGCTCACATTGCCTTTCGAGAGAGCGGGGCGCAGCACGCGCGGAATTGGTCTATACTGCGCTCTTCCTGTGGACCCGTAGGAAAGCGAGACGATATCCGATCCGCTGATTCACGACAATACGCAGCGTGCTTTGTATTTGCCTGTGCGCTGCTCGGCATCGCGACGCTTGATTCTCTTTTTGCTCCGCATCCTTTGTGGATGCGGGCCCTCGCGCTGATTCCCGGAATGGTGGTGGCGGCGTGGTGCCTGGCGCGCACGCTTGAGGCCGGCCGGCTCGACGACGACAAGCGCATCCGCTGGCTCCTGATGCTCGCCGGCATCCACATCGCGGCCACGCTGTTCTTTTTCCCGGCGCAGCATCTGTTCGACGCGCGGCCCGTCGTCACCGTCGACCACGCCGTGCACTACGAGCAGTGCCTGCGCGCGCGCGCCGTTTTCTGGCAGGCGTTCCGTCTCGATTGTTACAACCCCTACTTCATGGCGGGGTATCCGTCGGGCACGCTGTTCGATGTCGACATGAAAGGCGCGGAGCTCTTCACCGCGCTCATTCCCATTCACACCGCCACCGCCCTCAAGCTCTTCATCCTGATCGCGTACCTCTCCATGCTGCCGTCGGTGTATCGCGGGGCGCGCATGCTCGGCTTTCGTCTCGACGAGGCCGTGCTCGGCGTCATGCTGCTCCTGGTGTTCTGGCACTGGGGACGTCCGTACGCGGGTGATTTTCGCTTCGTCGGAATGTTCTCGTTCGTGTTCGCGACGCACGCGTCGATCTACGTCACCGGATTGGTGCGCCGGTTCATCGCCGGCGATCGCGGGCCGGCGCTGTTCATTCTCGGCCCCGTTGCGTTTTCGGTGCACGTGCTGAGCGTGGTGATGGCCACGGTGTCGATCACGACTGTAATGATCGCGGATCATGCGCGCATGACGATCAAGCGCGCCGAGCTTCTGGTGGTGTGGGCGATCGTGGTGGTGGCGGCGAACGCACTCTGGATCGTGCCGCTGATCCGTTTTCTCCCCAGCAAGGTTCCGTCGGAGGCGTTTTTCCAGCTCCATGGACTGCGGCAGGTGGCGCGGATTCTTCTGGCGCCGTCGGGCTGGATCGCCGCTTCCGTGCTCGCGCTGGCGCTGGCGGGAGCGTGGAGAATGGCGCGCGAGCGCCGCATGGCCACCGCGGCGCCGAGCCTGGTGTCGACCTTGCTCATGCTCTCGTTCGCCGCTTTTGGAACGCACCTGCC
>DATNGX010000329.1:0-4150 GCA_035605755.1 Candidatus Krumholzibacteriia bacterium | reverse complement strand
CACCGTTTTGCCGGATTGTTTCCGGCCAGCCCGGGATTCAGCGGCGACGACGGTCCCGCCACGTCCGCGAAGCTCACCCAACCGCGCGACGTGGCCTGCGACAGCCACGGCAACGTGTTCATCTGCGATACCGGCAACCAGGTGATCCGCATGGTGAATCCGCAGGGGATCATTTCAACCGTGGCCGGAACTCCGGGTGTCAGCGGTCCGAGCGATCCGGACGGCAAGCTGGCGACGCAAAGCACACTCAATCTGCCGTATGGAATCGAGATCGATTCCCACGACAATCTGTGGATCGCCGACACCGACAACAGCCGCATCCGCGTCGTCTATCGATAGGACGGATCAGCCCGAGCTGCGATCGATGGCGTCCTGCATGGACTGCTTGCGGCTGGTAGGAAGTTGGGCGCCGTGATTGGGCGCCGAGATTCCAGCGTGGTGGGAGATGTTGCAGACCGCCTCGATCTGCGTACGGTAAGCGCGGCACAAAGAGCAGATGAGAAGATGAACGCGCAGCCCGATGCGCTTGCCCAGTGGCAGCGGATGGTCGCGTCGTTCCGACAGTAATCGTGCAGATTCCAGACAGCGCATTATCAAATCGCCCGCTAGTTACCCCGTCTCGAACCAGTTCACTTCCAGGCACCGGCGCAGCTTGGCGCGGGCGCGGTGTAACATGACCCACAGGTTGGACGGGGTCACCTCCAGGATCTTACAAATTTCTTCGCCCGAAAGCCCGTCGAACTCCCGCATGGAGAAAGCCCGGCGGTGGGCCTCCGGCAGGCCGGCCAGGCAGCGCGTGAACACGGCCCAGAACTCCTGGTTTTCCACCAGCTGCGAGGGTGCCTCGGCCCAGCTGTCCGACGCGCGGTCGACGTGATCGAGGTCGTCGTCCTCGGTGGAAGCGGGCATTTCGCTGGCCAGCACCTCGATGCGATTGCGCCGATAGTGATCGATGATCTTGTGCTTCAAAATCCCGATCAGCCAGGTGCGCACCGTCGAGCCCCCGCGGAACTTCTCGGCGCCTTTCAATGCGGAAAGAAATGTATCCTGCACCAGATCGCCCGCGAGGTCGGGGTTGTTGACGCGCAGGAGCGCATAACGATACAGCGCATCGCCGTGGTCCTGTACCCAGCGCGAGGTGTCGGGCGTGTGTTCGGGTTCGTTCATCGCGTCCATGAAGAGCCCCATTCTAGACTTGTGCGCGCAGATTTCAAGGGTGGACTGGAGGGGGTTCGCCGCCTATCATAGGCTCCAATGCTGCAGCGTGCGTATGATCTGATCTGCTTCGACGTCGACGGCACCCTGGTCCGTCACCCCACCGGCAAAGTCATCTGGGAAGTGTTGAACGAGCGCTTCATGGGTGACCACACCATCAACATCGAGCGTCATCGCTGGTACAACGAGGGGCGCATCAGTTACGAGCAGTGGGTCGAGCTCGACGTGCAGGGGTGGATCACGGCGGGTGCCACGCGCGGTGATATCGTGGAAGCGGTGCGCGAGTTCGAGCATTTCGACGGCGCGCACGACACGCTGTGGGAGCTCAAGCGGCGCGGCGCGCGGCTGGCGATCATCTCGGGTACGCTCGACATCGTGATCGACACGCTGTTTCCGGAGCATCCCTTCGACGACGTGTACTCGAACCGCCTGATTTTCGGCGCGCACGATCGTCTGGTAGGATGGCAGGCAACGCCGTTCGATCTGAACGGCAAGCCGCTGGCGCTCCACGAGCTCTCGAAGAAGCATGCGGTTTCGCTGGCGCGCTCGGCGTTCGTGGGCGACGGCGACAATGATCTTCCCATGATCGGCGTGGCGGGGTGCGTGGTGGCGTTCAATCCACGCTCGCGCGAGCTGGCGCGGCGCGCGCACCACGTGATTCGCGAGCCCAATCTTTCACACCTACTGAACCTGATCGGGTGACATGAAACAAATTGATACGACCAAAAGGGAGCAGTTTGACACCACGGGCCGCGTGCTCGAGGAGATTCGCGCCATCTATGCCGATCCCGATCCCGATCTCTCCACGCGCTTGATCCGCGAGCTCATCGTGCACGCACTCAAGTGCCGTCGCGACGAGCTCGAGGTGCTCGATTTGAAGGTGCTGTCGCGCTCCATGGCCGAGTTCCGTTATGCCGCGCGCATCTTCAAGCCCTACCGGGACAAGCGCAAGGTGTCCATCTTCGGCTCGGCGCGCACACCCGAAGATGATCCGTACTACAAGATGGCGGTCGAGTTCGCGCGCCAGCTGGCGGCCAGCGGCTTCATGGTGATCACCGGCGCGGCCGAGGGCATCATGAAGGCCGGCAACGTCGGTGCGGGCGCCGAGAACAGCTTCGGCGTCAACATCCTGCTGCCGTTCGAGCAGTCGGCCAACCCCATCATCGTCGACGATCCCAAGCTGATCACGTTCAAGTATTTCTTCACCCGCAAATTGTTCTTCGTGATGGAAGCCAGTGCGGTGGCGCTCTTCCCGGGCGGCTTCGGCACCCACGACGAAGGCTTCGAGACGCTGACCCTGATTCAGACCGGCAAGGCGCCTCCCATGCCGCTCCTGTTGATGGAGCTGCCGGGCGAAAACTACTGGGAGAGCTTCGATCGCTTCGTGAAGGAACAGCTCCTCGGACGCAAGCTCATCTCGCAGCGCGATCTGTTGCTCTACAAGATCGTGCACACGCCCGAAGAGGCGATGGAGTACATCAAGTTCTTCTACTCGACGTACAACTCCATGCGCTTCGTGCGCGACCGCATCGTGATCCGTCTCGAGCACGAGCTTTCCGACGACGTCGTGCACGCCCTGGCCGAGGAATTCTCCGATCTCGTCAAGAAGGGAACTGTCGAGAAGACGGGAGCGCTGCACGAAGAGGCCAACGAGCCCGAGCTCATGGACAAGCCCCGGCTCGTGTTCGCGCTGAACCGCCAGAGCCCGTCGCGACTCTACGAGATGGTGCTGAGGATCAACGAGGTGGGAAAGAGTTAGAGGCTTCTCTCCTCGAGTGGCGAAAACAAGCGCCCGGCCGGTTCCTGCAACCGACCGGGCGTTTCACTTTTTGGACTACACGCTCTTCGGTTACTGCCTATTTCAGCATGACGATCTTGCGCCGATCGGTGACCGAGCCGGCATGCAACGTGACGAAATAGATTCCGCTGCTTACCGCTGCGCCGTGATCGTTCCGGCCGGTCCAGGTCCATGCGTGTTCACCTGCGTTCCGCATCCCGAGATCCACGCGGCGCACCAACTGGCCGGCCACGTTGTAGATCTCCAAGCGGCTGACCGCTGGTTCCCGGAGCGCAAAGCGAATCTGTGTCTCCGGGTTGAACGGATTGGGGACGTTGGGCAGAAGTCCGCTGCGCGCGGGAGTTGCAACCTCAGGCTGCGGAGCGGGCGATGAGGTCGGAGGCGAACACAGCGCGCTGCTGACGTCCACGGAGCCACTGGTACAGCTCGGTGGGGGACATGAGCCGAAGTAGTTACCGCGCGCCATGATGGTCTGGCAAGTCGACGAGTTCGAGATGCAGTAGACACCGTTTCCGGTAAACGTGTTCTTACCCGCCTGCTGCTTATCGTTGGTTCCGAGGTCGAGCTGGAATGTGCCGTTGTCGCTCAGCACGCCGGCGTTTGTGTTGTTGGTGATGGTGTTGCGACGAACAGTCACGGCCAGATCGGGGCAAGTCGGACACGTGCCGATCCCGCACGATGCGTGGATGCCGTTTGTGTTCAACGTGATGGTATTTTCACCATTGTGCACACCGATGGTGTGGGTTCCATTCTTCACATAAATGCCATCCGTGCATTTTTGGATCGTATTGCCGGTGACCTGCGATGTGCCCGCGTTGAGCCAGATCCCCGCCGTTGGATAAGGCGTGCTCGACGGGCCCGTAATCTGGTTGTCATCGATCGTCGCGGAGGATCCTACGTTGTCAACTTTGATACCGCATGAGCTCGATCCGGTTAGGGTAATGTAATTGTTCGAGATGGTCGCGTCGGCACCAAGCAGCTCGATGGCGGTCCCAGGCACGACCTGAATGGAGCAACCCGTGACCGAGCAGTTGGTCGCCGTTCCGCCCAACCGAATGTTGTGCTGGTTCGTGTCAAACGAGGAGTTTGAGATCGATACCCCGCTCAGGCTGGAAATACCCCATTCAGAGTGGCGTA
>DATNGX010000328.1:0-3552 GCA_035605755.1 Candidatus Krumholzibacteriia bacterium | reverse complement strand
GCGTCGCAAACGTGGACGCGTTCATGGTGTGGTCGGCGTGGAGAATGAGGCACGTGTCCATGGCGCGCACCTTGAGCGGATCCAGGTCCTCGCCCAGGAGCATGTGCAGGAAGTCCGCGGCGTGCGTCGCATTGGGATCGGCTTCGACGAAGTCCTTGCCGCTGCGGTGGCGGTGGTAGCCGGCCACCAGAGCGGGGAACTTGCCGATGAACTCGACAGCGCTTTCTTCGCGCTGCTTTTCATCGTAGACGCTCTTGTCTTTGGTGACGGCTGCAGCGGCAGCCACACATGCCTGCAGCACGGCCATCGGCGATGCGTCTTTGGGGAAACTCTTGATGACGGCGCGAAGCTCGGGCGAGAGCTTGCGGGCACGGCCCACGCGGCGCGAAAAGTCCGCGAGCTCCGATTCGCCGGGAAGCTTCCCGTTGATGAGCAGGAAGGCGGTTTCTTCGAACGTGCTGTGCTCGGCGAGATCCTCGATGAGGATGCCGCGATATTTCAGGATGCCCTTTTCGCCGTCGATCCAACTGATGGCCGACTCGGCTGCCGGGACATTTTCAAGGCCGGGAACGTACTCGATCATTTCAGATGGCTCCTTGTGCGGAGATGTTGCAGCCGTACATATACTATAGAAAAGGGACCGGTACAAGCAACACTTGGAGGCCGGAAATCGCGTCCGGACGGCTTCTAGCGGCCTCCCGGCAGGGCGGGCTCGCAGACCCGGAGGAACGAGCAGCGCGAGCACACGTCGCGGCGCGCGACCTGGGTGAAGTGCGCTTCGCTGGCGCGGTTGTTGTCGGGGTCGTCCAGCTTGGACATCATGTCGGCGACCGAACCGCGGACGTAGCTCAACAGCTCGTTCACGCCGCGCTCCTGAAACACCGTCTCCTTGAACTCGCCGCCGCGCATCAGATCGACGCGGCGCTGGCGCACGGCATGAATCGGCACGTTGTACGCCTGCTGTATGTAGAAGGCGTAGCAGGCGAGCTGCAGCTGGTCCGATTCGCGCCCGTCCCACTTTCCCGTCTTCCAGTCCCACACCACGATGTGGTCGCTTTCACGCGTCGCGCAATCGAGCTTCACCGTGATCGGGATGTTGTCGATTTCGAAACGCGAGAAGGTTTCGATCTCGAGAAAGTCCTCGGGCCGCGTGCTCGAGAGCTGCGCGTAGGCCGGCGACGCGTAGAAGTTGCGCAGGCACTGGTCGACCTGTTCGGCCGAATCCAGCCATTCCTGGTCGGTGACGGGGAGGCGGTACTCGTGTTCGAACAGGCCGCACGCACCGCGCGGATTCTCGCGGTAGAGCCCCGCGCGCGACTGGCGGAAGTCGCTGCGCATCTGGTCGCGCGTGATGCGCAGGATCTCTTCGACAGGAAGCACCGGGATACTGCGCGCGATGTTGTCGAGCGAGCGCCGGATGCAGGAGTGCACCACGTCGCCCACCCACATGGGGCGCGACTTGAGCTGTTTGAGCATGTAGATCTCGCGCGTACGGGCGTCGCAATCATACTCCCATCCGCCCCAGAAACCGTAATGGTTGAACCAGTACTGGCGCGGGCAGGTGAGGAAGGAGCGGTCGCGGCTCACGGACCACTGGAAGGTGTTGCGAAGCGGTTCGCGCATGTGCGCCCAAGATACCACCGCCCGGCGCATCATGCTATTCTTCGCGCATGATCCGCATCGAATCGCTCACCCTGGGACCGTTCCAGAGCAACTGCCATATCGTCGCCTGCGAGCGCACCGGCGAGGCCGTCATTTTCGACGCCTGCGACGAGGCGCCGCGCATACTGGCCACCGTTCGCGCCATGAACGTAAACGTGAAGGCGGTCGTCAACACGCACGCCCACATCGACCACGTATCCGGATTACCCGGAGTGGTGGACGCCTTGGGCGTGCCCGTCTTCATGCACAAGGACGACGTGCCCGTGTACGACGCGCTGGAGCAGACGGCGATGATGTTCGGCCTTCCGGTTCCGAAACAGGTCGAGATTCACCGCTGGCTGGAAGAGGGCGAGACCCTTCGCATCGGCGAGCTGGAGGGACACGTGATGCTGATGCCCGGCCACACGCCCGGGCACATCATCGTGGTGTTCGACAAGACCACACCGCCGCGCGCGATCGTGGGGGACGTCATTTTTCAGGGGAGCATCGGGCGCACCGATCTTCCGCTCGGCGACCACCATGCGATGATGAAGACGCTGCGGCGTCTCCTGCCGCTGCCCGACGACATGATTCTCTATTCCGGCCACGGCCCCGAAACCACGATCGGCGCGGAAAAGAAGTTCAATCCTTTCCTCGCGCCGATCGCTGCGGGCGGTTAGCTGTTTGCGTGCGCTAGTTTTCGCGCAGCTTCGCGAACTCCTTCAGGCCCAGGTGAACTTTGAAGCGCGTGGCGCGGTTGTCCCAGCCCGCCTCGGGGTTTGTGTACTGAAACGCCCACGATGTCCCGCCGTATCCGCTCCGGCGCTCGTAGCCGATCACTGAGAATCGAAACAGCATCTCCAGCGCTTCGTCGGCGGCGATGGGGTTGTGCTTCGAGCGACGACGCTCGTACTGCTCGTCGAATTCCTCACGCGTGAACGTGAGTGTGCTGATAGCCGAGCACGCCTGCAGCGCTTCCTCCCACTGCGGCCAGTGCGCCATGATCTCGTCGTCGAGCTCGGCCTTGAGATAGGCCGAATATGACTCGCGGGCGTTGATCACGTCGGGATTGGAGATCAGCAGCGGATCTTCCTCGCGCTTTTGCGCCTGGGCCAGCGCCGAGTTCAGGAAGCGAATAACGTCGCGCGGGCGCAGGAACGTGCGCGAGAGGACGAAATACCATTTGCTGTTGGCGGTTTTCGCCTGCTCGACGGTGGTGATCGAGTCCCAGCGCGCGTCGGGGCCGAGCTTCGCCATCAGTCGCGTGGTCACCAGCTCGAGCAGTGCATCGCTGTCCCATTCCAGGCGCAGCGCCATGCGTTCGCTGATCTTGTTCTTGTCCGAAAACGCGAGCTTTTCCCACAGATCCGAGCGCAGATAGATGACCGGCTTTACCGGAATGCCTTCGCGATACTTCTGGCGCACCGCGCGCACCGCCAGCACCAGTCCCGCCAGCATGCGCGAGCGTTCCTCGGTGAGCGTGGAGAGGCCCTGGTCGAGCTCGTCGAAGTGAAGCATGAGCGACGGCGCGTTGACTTTTTTGGCGAGCTTTACCGTCGCCGCCAGCAATTGATCGGAGAGGGCGTCGAGCTCGCTTCCGAGCTTCTTGTCACCCTTGTGGCGGTCGAGTGCCACCGTGACCAGCTTGCACCCGAGCACGGTCGGTTCAAATGACAGACTGGAAAGCTTGAGCGCGCTCGGTTTCAGGACTTCGTCGAGCTGGAGCCCGTCGCTGCCGTAGTTGTCGCGCAGGAAATGACGGATGGCTTTGGCGTCGGGATCGTTGGGATCGGGGACGCGCGTGAGCGCCAGTGCCGCGAGCTGCACGGCGATCAGATAGCGCCACGACGATACATACGCTTCGACATCGGACGCGCCGCGATCGACGCGCTGCGCGTGCACCGCCCACGG
>DATNGX010000327.1:0-8425 GCA_035605755.1 Candidatus Krumholzibacteriia bacterium | reverse complement strand
GCACTGACACGTTTCGTAATGTCCTGACGAGAGACGCATGACACAAACACCGCAGCACGAGAACGACGCCCTCCGACGATATCTGCGCTCGATCCTCGTGCGCGCGGCCGCGCTGCACGCGGGCGCGGGGCTGGTGTCGTTCCTGGCCGCGATGTCGTGGGTGATGCTCGCGGTGGTCCTGTGGACGGCGCTCGTGCACGCGCCGCAACTTGCGCTGGCAACCTGGGTGGCACGCGTCACCATCGTGATTGCGTTGGGACTTTTCGGCTGGCTCATCGTGTGGCCGGTGGTCCGGCTCCCGCGTCTCGACAAGCTCGCCGCCGAGATTGAAAGACGGCAGGATCTGAAAGAGCTCGTGCGCGCGGGCTTCGAGTTCAGCCGCGACAATGCCGCGTCGCAGCGCTACTCACCCGAGCTCGTGCGCGAAGTCATTCGCCAGGCGGTACAGCAGCTCTCCGGCATCCAGGTTCGCTCCATCTTCTTGAATCGCCGGCATCTCATGCTGGCGCCCTTTGCCGCCGCCGGACTTCTGGTGCTGCTGGCGATCGCACTCATCAATCCCGACATCGTGACGCAGGCGGGGCGCCGCGTTATGACGCCGCGCGAAGTGGCCATGGCGCCGCACGTGCCCAATCTCCTCGCGCGTCCCGGCAACATCACCGTGCTGGCGGGAACCGACGTCACCGTGAGCGGGCTCGATCTCGGCCGCAGCGGACAGCCGCTCAACATTTCGTTCAATCTGTCGGGGAATTTCTGGAAGACGGAGCCCGCAACGCTCGTGCACGGCGCCACCGCGGGCCCGGATGCATTCGACCATCACGACTACACCTTCAAGGATATCCGCAACACGACCGCGTACTTCTTCGAGGCGGACGGCCACAAGAGCGAGAAGTACACGATCACGGTGGTGCACGAGCCCATTCTCACCGATGTGCGCGTGACGTTGACGCCGCCGTCATACACGGGTGAGAAGCCGTCGACGCTCACGGAGAACGCCGGCAACGTGCAGGCCCTCGAAGGCACCAGGGTTCGCGTCGAAGCGCGCAGCAACAATCCCCTCAAGAACGCGTTCGTGCAGTTCGACGAGAAGCCGAAGCAGCCCGTCAATCACACCGGTCGCGACATCGCGTTCGATTTCGCCGCGCTGGCCGACGGCCATTACAAGGTGCTGCTCGAGGACTCGCTCGGATTTTCGACGCGCAGCCCGCTCGCGTACTCCATCGAAGTGTTCCAGGACCATGCGCCCTCGGTCGACGTGCTCGAGCCGGGCAAGGACACCGACATGCCGCGCACGCAGCAGATCGACCTCGGCTTCGTGGCCGCGGACGATTACGGCGTGTCGCGCGCATCGCTGCACTACCGGAAAAACGGCGAGGGTGATTTCATCGCCAAAGGCGTGCCGCTGGGCGAACAGAAGACGAAGAAGGAAATCGCGGTCGCGTATCACTGGAGTCTCGCCGGCGAATCGTTTTTCCCGGGCAATACCATCGAGTACTACATCGAGGTGGCCGACAACAATGTCGTGACCGGCCCCGGTATCGCGCGCAGCAAGACCTATCGGGTCACCATGCCGACCATCGGCCAGCTCTACGACACCGCGCGGGACGAAGAAAAGCACCGCGACGAGGCCATGAAGGACGCCATCGCCGACTCCAAGCAGCTCAGCGAACAGCTCGACAAGCTTTCGCGCGAATACGTGAAGACCGAGAAGATGGACTGGTCGCAGAAGAAGGAATTCGACAAGGCCATGGAGACGCAGGCGGCGGTGCAGCAGAAAATCGAAGAGGCCAAAAAGTCGCTCGACGAAACGCTGCAGAAGCTCTCCGAGAACGAAATGACCAGCCAGCAGATCGGCGAGAAGATGGAGGAGATCCGCAAGCTCATGGAGGACATCAACTCCGAGGAGCTCAAGAAGTACATGGAGCAGATGAAGCAGGCCATGGAGAAGCTCACTCCCGAGGAGATGAAGCAGGCGCTGGAGAATCTGCAGATCAATACCGACGAGATGCTCAAGCGTCTCGAGCGCACCTCCAATCTGCTCAAGCAGCTGCAGAAGGAACAGAAGATGGAAGAACTGGTTCGCAAGAGCCAGGACCTGATGGACAAGCAGGGCGATCTCAACGAGCAGACCGAGAAGTCGTCGTCCAAGGACGGCCAGAAGATGGACGAGCTGTCCAAGAAACAGCAGGACCTCGCGAAGCAGGCGCAGGAGATGCGCGAGCAGACCGAGAAACTGGCCAAGGAAATGGACGACAAGCAGATCAAGGAGCAGCTCTCGCAGATGTCGCAGGAGATGCAGTCCAAGGACGGACCGCAGCAGGACATGCAGAACGCGTCGCAGAGTCTGTCGCAGCAGCAGAAGCAGGAGGCCGAGAAGGAGCAGCAGGAAGCGCTGCGCAAGATGTCGGGGCTGTTCAAGCGGCTGGGTCAGGCGCAACAGAGCATGGGGCAGAACAGCGGCCAGAAGATGGCGATGGATCTGCAGAAATTCGCCAAACAAACGCTCGAGCTTTCGTTCCGTCAGGAGAAACTGGCGGGCAACATGAAAGACGCGGTTTCCGGCAGCGACGGGGCGCCCAATCCCGACGCCACGCAGTCGTTCGCCGGCGAACAGGCCAGCTACCTGCAGGCGACGCAGAAGGTGACCAACCAGCTGATGGAGCTCGCCAACATGAGCATGATGATTCCGCCCTCTCTCATCGAATCGATGGGCGAAGCCATCAATCGCATGCAGAGCTCGATGATGATGCTCGAGCAGGACAAGTCGTACATGTCGACCGCGCATGCCAACAACGCGGTGGAGTCGCTCAACTCGGCGACGATCGAGATGCTGCGCACGGCGCAGCAGTGCTCCTCGGGCTCGTCGGGCGGCAGCAAGCAGCAGATGTCGATGCAGATGCTGCAGCAGATGATTCCGCAGCAGCAGGACATCATGCGCGAGACGCAGGAGATGATGCAGCTGCGCATGGCCGAAGAGGCGCTGCGCCAGCAGCGGCAGGCGCAGCTCGAGCGGCTTTCCGGGCAGCAGCGCTCACTGGCGGATGTCGCCAAACAGATTCAGGAATCGATGAAGAAAGAGCGCACCGGCGTGGGCAAGCTCGACCGCGCGGTCGAGGATATGCAGGCCGTGACGGAAGCGCTCAAGAACGGCCAGCTCAACGATGACGTCGTCAACAAGCAGCAGCGCATTCTGAGCCGCCTGCTCGACGCCGAACGCTCGGTCAACACGCGTGACTACGAGCAGAAGCGCGAGAGCCACACCGCGCAGGATGTGTTCTCCAAGAGTCTGGGTCGCAAGGGCGAGAGCGCCGGCGCGCAGAGTCTGCGCGACGAGATCCAGCGTGCCATGCAGCTCAAGGCGCCGGGAGAATTCGAAGACCTGATCCGTCTTTACTTCCGCGCTCTGGCCGGCGAAAACAATCCGCAGCCCGAACCCACCTCCGCGCCCGCCACGGGAGGACACTAGTCTTGCGCCCGCGTATCCTCCTTCCGGGCGCGTGCCTCGTGGCGCTCGTGGTCAGCGTGTGTCTCGCTCGGGCGCAGGCGCCCGCGGCGACCAAACCGCAGGCGAAGCCCAAACCCGCGCAGCCGTCGCAGCTGCGACCGGTTCCCACGCAACCGCAGTCATTCGTACAGCCTTTCTCGAATGATCCGCTGACAGTCAGCGCCGATCTCGTCGACGCGATGCGTCTGATGAACGTGAATCCGCAGGCCGCGCTCGCGCTGCTTCACAAGCTCAACGCGCGCAGCCCCAACCGCGACGACATCCTGACGCGCCTCGCCTACACGCTGCAGGTGGTCGAGAAGACCGACTCCGCCGCCATCTATTACAAGCAGGCCATCGCGGTGAACCCGCTCAATCTCGAAGCCGGCAAAGCGCTGGGCTCGATCTATTTTGCGCAGGGCAAAGAACAGCAGGCGATGCAGGTGTTCAGCGGTCTTTTGGACGCAAACGAGCACAGCATTTCTTCGTATCGAATGGTGGCCACCGCGGTTCGCGACCTCGGTCGTCCCGACGAAGCCGTCATCATGCTGGAACAGGGACGCACGCGCGCCAAAGCGCAGGACCCGAAGGGGCGCAACGTGGGCGCGTTCACCATCGAAATTGCGGGCTACTACAAGCAGATGGGCGACAGTCGTCGCGCGCTGGATGAGTACCTGGAATATGCAGCGGTGGAGCCGCGCAATTTCCGTTACGTGCGCGATCGCATGATCCAGGTGCTGGCGGATGACGATCGCAATCGCGAGACGCTGGTGGGCTACATGCAGTCGCGCGTGGAGCGCGGCGCGGCCGGATCATTCGTCGCCGCGGATGTGCTGGCGGCGTACTACCTCCAGCGGGGAGCGCTGGAGAATTCGCTGGCGATGGCGCTTCGCGCCGACACCGACAAGATGTCCGACGGTGCGTCGCTGCTCTCCATTGGTGAGGACGCGGTGAAGCGCGCCGAGGTGCGGCCGCGTGTGGAACGCGGGCGGTACTACGATCTCGCGCTGCGCGCGCTCGAAGCGTACACGCAGCGCCATCCGCAGGGTGCCATGATGGAGCGCGCGCACTATCTCCTCGCCGGCGTGTACGCGGCCTACGGCTCGGGCGTCAACGCCACGGTGCCGGCGGCGGAGCGCCCGGCGTATCTCGAAAAGTCGGTGAACGAATACGCCATCGTATCGAAGCAGTTTGGGGGTGGTGAGCTCGCGGAGGACGCGTACATTGAGCGCGGCGATGTGCTCCTGCGCAAGCTCAAGCGACCCAAAGACGCCATGGACGTGTACCGTGCCGGATCGACCCAGGCGCGGCGCAATGGAACCCGCTACGCCGGACGCATCGCGCAGGTGTACATCGCCACCGCGCCTGCGGCCGACACCGAGCACTATCTCAAGTCGTTGTCGCGCACGGATCAGCCCGCGCTGGCCCAGGCGGGGCAGTACTACACCGGCCTCTACCTGGTGACGCTCCACAAGTACGACCTGGCGCGCGACACGCTGACGTCGCTGGCGGAGAGCGCGCCATTTTCCGAATTTACCAACGATGCCATCAACGTGGCGTGGGTGCTGCAGGAAGGGCTGCAGCTCAAGTCGGAATCACTCGATGACTACAGTGCGAGTGTGAAGGCAGACATGGTCGGCGATACCACCAGCGTGGTGACGCACCTCCAGGCCATCGCCGCGCGCAGCGCCGACGATCCGCTTCGTCCTCGCGCGCTGAAGCAGCTGGGAACCGTGCTCTTCGAAGCGGGCAACTACGACGGATCCATCGCCAGTCTGCGCAAGTTCCTCGAGGACTATCCGCAGAACGACGACTGCGCCGAGGTGCAGCGCGCGGTCGGACACACATACGAAGTGGGCCTCGGTCATTACGCCGATGCGCTCAAGGAATATGAACACGTGCTTGTCGCGTACCCCGACTATGCCATGCTCGACGATGTGAGGCATGATGTCGAACGTGTACGCGCGAATCAGGGAAGTTATGCGCAGTAGTATTCGTCTCGTTGTGTTTGCCACCTTGCTGACCGTGTGCGGCGCGCGCGGCGCGCTGGCGCAGCAGGTATTGGTACCCATGGACCTCACCCAGTCCAACCATCTCAAGGCCTACGGGCTGGCGTATTTCGCGCTCACCAAGGGACTCCAGGTGGAGTGGCTCCTCAATTACAAGGGGGGCAGCTTCCTCATCCCCGACACGCAGGACATCGAGCTGGAAGCGCGGCTTCGCAACGTCACGTTCCAGCCCGTGAGCGGCGCCGAGGTGGCGCAGATCCAGGCCGAGATCGCGAACAACAACATGGAGTCGGTGCGTCTCGAGAAAGCGCCGCGCATGGCCATCTACGTGCCGCCGCTCAAGCAGCCGTGGGACGACGCCGTGATGATGGCGCTCGACTACGCGCAGGTTCCGTACTCGCGCGTGTTCGACGAGGACGTGCTCGCCGGTGATCTCGCCAAGTACGACTGGCTGCATTTGCACCACGAAGATTTCACCGGGCAGTACGGCAAGTTCTACGGCGCGTACCGCAACACCGACTGGTACCAGGCGGACCAGCGCGACGCCGAGGCCCGCGCCAAGCGGCTCGGTTTTGCCAAGGTATCGGATGAGAAGAAGGCGGTGGCGGACGCCATCCGTACCTATGTGTCGAACGGCGGCTTCTTGTTTGCGATGTGCTCCGCGACCGACACCTTCGACATCGCGCTCGCCGCGCAGAACGTCGACGTCGTGCCGCAGGAGTTCGACTACGACGGAATCACGCCCGGTTTCCAGGACAAGCTCGACTACGACCGCTGCTTTGCATTCACCGGCTTCCACCTGATCACGAGTGCGCTCGTGTACGAGTTCTCGGACATCGACACCAGCGACTACGCCTCGGCGCGCGGCGCCGACTCGGACTATTTCACGCTGTTCGAGTTCTCGGCCAAGTTCGATCCCGTGCCGGCGATGCTCACGCAGAACCACGTGAGCTACGTGAAGGGTTTCCTGGGACAGACCACCGGATTCAAGAAGTCTCTGGTGAAGAAAGGCTGCGTTGTTCTGGGCGAGGACGCGGTGCACAACGAAGTGAAGTACCTGCACGGCAACGTCGGCCGCGGCACGTTCACGTTCCTGGGCGGCCACGACCCCGAGGATTACCAGCACGCCGTCGGCGATCCGCCCACCGACCTGTCACTGCACGTGAATTCGCCGGGCTACCGACTGATCCTGAACAACATTCTCTTCCCGGCCGCCAAGAAGAAGACGCTCAAGACATAGCGTTACTGTTTCGTGGTGAGACGCCGCGCGATGGCCGCGCGCGCGTCGTAGAACGCCTGCGGTCTCTTGTCCCAATCCGAAGTGCTGCGCGCGATGGTGCGCACCGTTTCATCCACCAGCGCGCGCTCGCCGCGGTCGGCGAGCAGCTTGAAGTATTCGTAGTCCTCGAAGCCTTCGCGAATCTGCTGCAATCGCATCGACAGCACCGGCCCGTTGATCCCCACCGCGGTTCCCGGATAGAAGAGCGAGCCGTCGCCGTTGAAATGTTCGTTGTACGGCGTGTGATAGTTGGCGGGAACCGTCCACACGTCGGGCGTCTGTCCCCAGTTGACCGGTGAGTAGTACAAGAGTCCTTTGGCCCCGTAGCGCCAGTTGAGCCAGGCAGGAAGGCGGAAATTGAGCAGCGGAAAATCGATCTCCCAGAACGGGACCACGCGGCCGTTGATCGTCAGGGATATGCCGAGGTAGGACCACACTTCGTCTCCGGCGCGCAACCGTTCGGCAACCGCCGCCTCATCCCACCACAAGAATGAGATCACCCAGATGTCCACGCTCCCGACCAACGTGCCCCAATCCTTGTGTTCGGGAATGGGTTGCTCGGTGCACAATACTTTGATGCCGGGCTGCGCGTCGTGGATGAGCCGGGCGCGTTTGCGCACCTCCTCGTAATCGGCGGCGCTTTCCGGTTCGTCCAGCACGTACACGTACGCCATATTCTCCCACCCGTTGGCTTTCAAGTACGCGTACATCGCGCGCAGATGCGTGACATTGCGCGCACGATCACGCCCGGTGGGATCGTCACCCAGAAGGCGCAGGGGGAAGCCGGTCACGTGGAAGGTGTCGATCCACTTCTTGAGCACGGCGTGTGTGCGCGCGTAATCGATGGTGCCGTCGTCGTGCACGCGCGGGTAGTCGGTGTTCGTGATGATGGGCGAGATGCGATGCGCAGCCAGCTCGGCCGCGTAGTTCCACTCCGGCGTCTGAAACGGCTCCGAGTTCATCTCGACACCGTGCGCTTTCGCAATGTCGGTGCCCAGCTTTCCAAAATTGGAGCGCAGCGACGGCGTGTCGGGCAGGGTGAAGTTCCACACCGTGAGCTGGACCGCGATCTGAAGCGCTTCCTCGTTGTCGGCACTCACCGTGATGATACCCGTGTAGTCGCCGGGGACGGTGCCTTTGGGCACGAAGACGTCCACCCAGACCGGCTGATTCTCGCGTGCATTCACCCGGAACGGCGCGGCGGCGAAGCGCGGCTTCACCTTCATCTTCAACGCGGCCGGCGGCGGGGCGAGCGGAATCAAGGCGTCCGGATACCAGCCCCGCCCCTCGAGCGAATTCTCGCTCGGAATCGTGATGTGCACATAGTGTTCGCGATAGAGCGTGAGGTTGGACGCGCTGATCACGCCGCCGCTGTTCGAACGCAGGTCGGTGGTGGTCGCGTTGACGCCGGAGAGCGCGCGCTTGCCCGCGTGCACGACGACTTGAAACGGCTCGTACTCGTTGCGCGCGGCAGAAATATGGATGGAAGACGCGACGCGCACCGCATCATCGGGACGCACACGCGTGAACCCGT
The DNA here is from genome assembly GCA_035605755.1 of Candidatus Krumholzibacteriia bacterium. GTDB lineage: Bacteria > Krumholzibacteriota > Krumholzibacteriia > WVZY01 > JAKEHA01 > JAKEHA01. Next base: position 119 of record DATNGX010000327.1, on the reverse strand, counting down.
CCACCGCATACGCCGCCATCTTCGCGCGCGCCGGCGAGCATCCGGTCGCGAGCAGCAGCACAAAGAAAAAGGCCGTCCTGCGCATCATGGGAAATAACTATCAGGTTCCCGGCCGGAAG
>DATNGX010000326.1:0-5075 GCA_035605755.1 Candidatus Krumholzibacteriia bacterium | reverse complement strand
GAATTCACGCGCAAGCTGGCACGCGACGAGAAAGATGCGTTACTGAAGTCCTACTATCACCCGCACCGCGGCGCGGTGGAAGCCGTCATCAAGAGCGCACTGCGTACGCATGCGCGTGTCGTGCATGTCGGTGTCCACACCTTTACGCCGACCTTGAACGGCAAGAAGCGCACGGCCGACGTGGGGCTGTTGTTCGACCCTGCGCGCAAAGCGGAAGTGGATTTCTGCGAGGTGTGGCTGCACGCGCTGCACTGGGAGGCGCCGCTCCTGCGCGTGAAAAAGAACTATCCGTACAAAGGAACCAGCGACGGCCTGACCACGGCGCTGCGCGAGAAATTCGCCGCTTCACGCTACGTGGGCATCGAGCTGGAAGTCAATCAGGCGCTGGCCGCCGGACCGGCGCGGCGCTTTACAGACATCCCCAACCGCATCGCCCGCTCGCTGGCGCTCCTGATCATAAAGCCGGAAGACTAGTCGACGGTGAACTCCTGGAACATGCCGGCGTCGGCGTGGGTGACACGCGGCGCATTCGGGTCTTCCTTCTCCGAATTCTGGATCATGGGCATGTCGCACCAGAGCACATAGCGGCCCGGCTCGAACGTGCGCCGGACCCAGGTGATGCGCTTCAAGTCATGGCTGTCCATGCAGCCGCCGCCAATCGTTCCCGGCAGCGGATCGCGCTCCTGATTCTTGAACCACGCGCGCACGTCTTCCACTTTGCGCCCCTCTTCCAGCCGCACAATGTCGGTTTCGTGCATCGACGGCCCCGCCGTTTCATAGCGAATGATCTGCTCGCCACGCTGAATGTGCCCCAGGATTTCGTAGCGGAAATCAACCATGCGAACCGTGACATCTTCGTGCGGGGGCTGCACCGGGGTTTTCGGCGCACCATGGACCACGAAACCGGTCGGCTTCCGTGTGGTCATGTGGCTCGCGATCCAGCATCCCGTGATGTAGTTGCCTTCTTCGAGGGGAACCCACATCTCGACCCGGTCTCCGGGTGACGCGAGGCCCGGCCCCGCGCAATCCTGTGCCCCCTCGGGAAAAGCGACTCCGGACTTCACCTGCGCCACATAATCCGCCGCGCTCATGCCGGTCGGAAGCTTGATGAACATGCACTCGTGGATTTCGCTCCCGTGGTTTTCGTACACCAGGTGATTGAGTCCCGTGTGCAGTGTATCCGGGAGCGTGAACCCGCTGTCGGTGGCAACAATCGTGAACGGTGTATCGCCGCCTGCGGCCGGCGGCGTGCTCGATTGTTTCGAGCACGCGAGCCCCGCAGCAATCGCAAGCACAAGCAGAGTTGATTTTTTCATTGGCCCACAGCCTGTTTCATCTTCTCAACCGCCTGATCGATGGTGAATGTCGCCGGCCGCTGACTGGGCGGAAACTCCTTGAAGGTCTCCAGGAACTTGGCCGCGCCCATGCTGGCGCCCAGCGAAACGTACGCTTTGTGAAGGACCCAATCCCAGTACGAGTTGGACGTGATGTCGGCGCGCTCGTAGGGATCCGCATGCAGATCGTAAAGCTTGGGAACGCGCAGCGGCGTGAACGGCTCCGCCCACACCTGCAGCGTGCCGGGTGAACGCTGCTCCATGAATACGATCTTCCAGTTCTCGTAGCGCAACGCCACGAGATCGCCGTCGTCATTGAAGTAGAAAAATGTGTTCCGGGCGCTCTTCGGTTGCTGACCGGTGAGGTACGGCAGCTGATTGTATCCGTCGAGATGAAGCTTGTAGGATTTTGCGCCCACCTTGTAGCCCTTGAGCAGCTTCTCCTTGACGTCGGCGGAGCCGGCCGCCGCCATGAGCGTCGGCATCCAGTCCAGACCACTGACCATGTCGTTGGAAACCGAGCCGGCCTTGATGTGGCCGGGCCAGCGAATCATGCACGGCACGCGATACGCGCCCTCCCAGTTGGTGTTCTTTTCGCTGCGAAACGGTGTCATCGCGGCGTCCGGCCACGAGTTCATGTGCGGACCGTTATCCGTTGTATACAACACGATGGTGTTGTCGGCGACGCCGAGCTCTTCGAGCTTTTTCAAGAGCTCACCGACGATCGCGTCGTGCTCGACCATTCCATCGGCATATTCGGTGCGCGCAGTGAGCCCCGGTTGGTCACGATGCTCGGCGCGCACGTGCGTGAACGCGTGCATGCGCGTGGTGTTCATCCAACAGAAGAAGGGTTTGCCCGCCTTGACCTGGCGGTCCATGAAATCCATCGCCGCGCCGGAGGTCTCATCGTCGATGGTTTCCATGCGTTTGCGCGTCAATGGACCGGTGTCTTCAATGGTCTGTCTGCCGACCCGGCCCCAGCGCTCCTGGACGGTTCCATCGTCCTTGTCCGCGGCGCGGGATCGAATCACACCGCGCGGCCCCATGACCTTCTGGAACTCCCCGCCCGGGTAGTTGAAATCTTCCGGGTCTTCCTCCGCATTCAGGTGATAAAGGTTGCCGTAGAACTCATCGAAGCCGTGCACGGTGGGCAGATACTCGTTCTTGTCGCCGAGGTGATTTTTGCCGAACTGGCCGGTTGCATATCCCAGAGGCTTGAGCAGCTGCGCGATGGTGACATCGCGCGCTTGCAGGCCCACCGGGGCGCCCGGAATACCCACCTTCGAAAGCCCGGTGCGCAGCGTGCACTGCCCCGTAATAAAGGAAGAGCGCCCCGCCGTGCAGCTCTGCTCGGCGTAGTAGTCGGTGAAGATCATTCCCTCGTGCGCAATGCGGTCGATGTTGGGCGTCCAGTAGCCCATCACACCCATCGAATATGCGCTCACGTTGGATTGACCGATGTCGTCGCCGAAGATCACCAGAATGTTGGGCTTCGACTGCTGCGCGTGCGCAGGCGAATCAAGACTGCTGGCCACGAGCAACGCGGCTACCGCTGACAGGATGAAACGCGGCTTCATGATTTCCCCCCTAGTGATACAGGAACCCGGCGTCGACACGGATCATGTCGGCGCTCTTCGCGGCGCCGTCCATGTCGATCCACATGCGATCATATCCGACGCGAAGAAAGAAGATGTCCAACGGTTGCAGGCTCAGTCCGCCGCCGAGTGAGTACGCAACGCCGTCCTCTCCGAATGTCGTGGCATACCCGTCGCAGATGTAACCCCACCATGGATCCCACCAGCAGCCCGTTGAAATGCCGGAGGGAATGTTGGTGTCGATGAGCGCCCATCCCACGGTTCCCTGCACATAAGGAGTAAATGCTTTAGGCAGGAGATTGAAGATTGCGCTGGCGGCAAAGTTTCCCGTGTCGAGCCAGCCGCTGTAGTGCTGCTTGTCGAGCGGATCGTCCTGGTTGACGATGGTCGCGGTGTAATCCAGCGTGCGCCACGAAACGAAGCCGCCGATATTGAGACGCTCGTTGATGTTGTAACCGACGCCGAAGCCCCAGCCAAGATCGTCTTCAACAGAGAGCGTGGAGCCGCCGGCGCCGTCGAAATCGTGCGCCGTGGTGTAACGCGTCTGAATGGTGAAGTCCCAGAAACCCATGCGGTTGCTGGGACGCATAAGGGGCTCCGCTTGCGCCGCGCTTGCGGCCATCGCGAGCAGCAAGCCTCCAATCAAAATTGTCTTCATGGTTCCTCCCGAACGCGTTGTCATGGCCTACTTCTTCGATGGCAGAATCAACGTCACCGCGCCGCGCAGCTTCCATTCCGGACCGCCCTCGGGCGAATCCACGAACACGCCCCCGCCGAACGCATAGCTAGCCGGATATGGCCCGAACGACTTGACCTTGGAAACGATCACATTGATGGGAATAGTCCACTCGTTGCCGCTGGATGCCTCCCAGTTGGCGACGGTCTCGGACTGAATGGTGAGCGTCACCGCTTTCTGGAAACCAATGGCCAGGAATGGTTGCAGGAAGGTCTGGTTGACGTCGGGTACATCATCATCGCCGGCAAAAGACCACAGGTGATTGGCGAGTGCGCCGTACGTGTAACGGCCCTCCTGTTTGACAACCACGAGCGTCGGCCCCGTGCTCCACTTTTCGCCGGTTCGCGGCAGTCCGAACACGGGTCCGGCGCCCCACAGGATGCCCGACCCGGTGGGAGAAAAGAAAAACGAGAGCGTCATGTCGCCGAGCGTGCTTTCGCCGGGCGTGTTGAGAACCGGCATGATCAGGCGCGTGATCAGGTTGACGCGGTCATTCCAGCGAAACGGAACCACCGGTTGGAGATTGGTGATCTCGTGCATATCCTCATCAGTCCCGTAACCGAACTCCCAGTTGAATTGGAGCGGAACCGACACCATGTCGGACACGGGATTGGAGAGCTTCTTCGCGATTTCGTCGTCGCTCTCGGTTTGCGCCGATGCGACACCCGACACCACACAAATCGCGAACAGCGCGAGGACCGGTGAGAAACGTTGCATGCGTGTCCTCCCAGCGCTCAGTGTGAAAATACGCGGTTCCAGTCGTTCTTCATGCTGACAAGCGTCCAGTGCTTCTCGAGCGCTTCGCCCCAGGCGGCGTCGAGCGCACCGACGGGTGAGCCGCGATCGTAGGCCCATTCGCGATCGGCGTCGTCGTGATGAATGATCACGGCCAGGCGCGCGCCGGGACCGGCCGCGGTCCATTCCAGCATCTGCTGGTCGCCGTCCGAATTGCCGAACGCGGCGATGGGACGTCTGCCGATAAAGGTTTGAATGCCGGCGGGCTTGCCTTCCCGGTCATCGATGAACTGCACATCGGGAAGCTTCACGAGCACGGGCACGCCGTTGCGAATTTCGTACTTCAGCTTGCCCTGCGACCCGATCACCTGCTCGGGCGGAATGCCATATGTCCTCTCGGCGAATGCACGCATGAACTCCACCCCGCCGCCGGACACGATGAACGTCTTGAACTCGTTGGCGCGCAGATACGCGAGCAACTCGAGCATGGGCTGATAGGCCATCTGGTCGTAGCGCAGGCCGGTCTTGGGGTGCTGCGAAGTATTGAGCCAGTCTTTCACCACCGTTTCGAATTCGTCGGTGGTGATGCCGCTGTGCGACGCCGCGATGACGGCGAGGAGCGATTGCTCGCCACCGGCCAGAAAACTCTTCATGTCACCGGCGAGGAGATGGTTG
>DATNGX010000325.1:0-3076 GCA_035605755.1 Candidatus Krumholzibacteriia bacterium | reverse complement strand
CACCAGTACTGCGAAAGTACCGAGTTTCAATACGACGCGATTCCTCATGGGTTCATCCTCCTGAACAGGTGGGAGTGAATCCGCCAAGCGTCGCGCAGAGGCATCGGAACGAAGGAAAGGAAAATGTCGGGCGACACGAATACGACTCGCGCCGCCGGCGTCACCGTCCTCCCCGGGTCCACGTGTGCCGCCTGCAAGTCTACTCGACGGACATAGATCGTCCGAGCAGAGGCACGATCATATTCCCCGGTCTATCTGTCGTCAACGGCACCTGTGTTCGTGTGGCGGAGGAAAAAACGCTACTGTGCGGTGGCGAGCGCCAGCATGAGCTGGTATGTGAGGCGCGGTCAGGGGGCCATGCCGACGCGCGCGGTAGGAAGAATGGTGGTGGTGCCGCCGTTCTTCTCCACGTTGCCGACCACCATGCCGCTGATCTCGACGCGGCCGCCCGTGTTCACGACGTGTCCCGTGCACATGCCGTACAGGCACAGGGCGCCGTCGGCCTTGATCTCGATGTTGCCGGCGCACATCCCGTAGAGGTGGAGCTCGCCTCCCGCCTCCACAACCACGTCACCCATGCACATTCCATAGAGGGCGAGATGGTCGTTGAGGTGCTGGTCACCGTCGAGCTGTCCGAATTCTTTCCGCATTTCATCCTCCATTGCAAATCTTGAGTTGCGCATTCTGCCAGATCATATGCTCGACGACAAGAGTGAAGGCGTTCCATCACTCCTGCCTCTAACCGCCCAACATCGGCCACACCATGTGCCACACGATGTAGAACACGATGCGAAGCAGCACCGCTGCGACGAACCCCGCGCGGTAGAAAAGAAACACCTGGCCCAGGTTGAGCACGTAGTCTTCGGCGAACACGGCGATGGTCATCGCGAGGCCGCCGGTCATGTTGAGGTCCTGTGTGCACGGCTCGATCAATGCCACGATCGCGGCGATCAACCAGAAGCCGCGTCCCCGGAAAATCCACGTGAAGAGCGGCACCAGCAGTGCAAAATACAGGATGCTCACAATGATGGCGCCGCCGGGATAGATGAGGTACGACGCGGGTGGCTCGATGTGGATGGACGGCAGCTTCATCTGCTGAGCGGCGAGCGTGGTCCAGTGCGTCGCGCGATCGACGAGAATCGCGACGACGCCAAGCACGAGCCCGAACACGATCGGCAGCCACAAACGCCACCCGAGCGCAATGCGCCGGTCCCACATCTCCGGGAAGCGCTGCGTGTGGCGCGCCACCCATGTGCCACCCAGCCCGACGGCCGCGACCACGCCCAGCATCGGCCACGTGAACACGGCGGCCTGGGCGGCGGAACGGAACATGTCGGGATTACGCGCGATGGTGAGCCGGACGGCTACCAGATAGAGGAGCAAGAGCGCGAGCGGAACATACGATAGCCGGGGCCGTCCGCCGCGGTTGAACCGACGTTCTTTGAAACTCATTCGACCTCCTCGTTAGCGAACCAATACCAGACGCTTCGTCTGCGTCTCGCCCGCGGCGCGCATGCGCACGAAGTACACGCCTGCCGCGGCGGCCCGGCCGTGCTGGTCGCGACCGTTCCAGCGCACATCACCGGCACCGGCGGAGCGCGCCCCATCGACAAGGGATGTTACGCGACGCCCGGCGACATCGAATACGTCAACCTGAACGCGCGAGTTGCGCGCGAGGTTCCAGCGCACCAGCGTCACGTCGCCGAAGGGATTGGGTGCGGCATCGAGGAGCGAGAACGCGGGGCCGCGCGCGCCGGCCACCGGGGGCACGGCGGTGAGAATGGGATCGAGCTCGTTCAACAGCCACGGCGCGTTGTCGGCCGTGACGGTGACGTGGCCTTCGTTCGTCGCCGGTACGTAGAGCGCATCGTACGGCGTGTGCGCCACCAGGTCGGGATCGCCGCCCACATTATAGAAGGGATCGTTGGTGTTTAGATCGAGGGCGCTCACCGTCGGAATGAAGCAGTGGTTCGGATACAGCGCGACGATGTCCCCCACCGGCGGCGATACCGCGTCCATCTGCGCCATCGAGTTGCGCGTGCCGCCCGGCGCGCTGTCCCACGGCAGCGTTCCCGACACGTTGACGATCTGCGTCGGCCCCGAGAAAAAGGTCTGGTTGGCGCCGTCGAAGATCTTGGTCAGGTTCCCGTTGGGGACCGCCCACACGTTGCCGCGCACGACCACGAACAGGATGTTGTAATTGTACTGGATGATCTGCGCGCCGGCGTTGAAGCCCTGGTTCTGCATTGCCTTGCTGCCGTTGGAGAGTGCGACGAGACGCGGCTGCGCCGGATAATTCCCCAGTGCGGCCAGCTCAGCGGTGAACGTCGCGCGGAGCGGATCCGCCTGTCCCGTCGAGCCGGCGGGTGATGTGTAATGATAGAGAAGCATCTCGCGCGCGCCGGCCGTATTCAAACGCGACAACAGCTGCGCCGCATCTACCGACGAGCCGGAGAAGAAATTGAGCCAGTACTGAATGCCCAGCGGAATATTGGCGCCGCGGTTGGGCACGTCGAAGCAGACGAGATTGCGCACCCGGTGCGGGTCGCCGTTCTGTTCCATCCACGAAAGCGCATAGCGCGAGACCAGCCCGCCCATGCTCGGCCCCACCATCGGAAAATTCGTTGTCGGCGCCACGGCGGACTGCACCTTGTGCAGAAGATCCACCGCGACGAAGGCATTGCGCTGGATGTAATCGGTCGCATCCGTGAAGTCGAGCACCACCGCGTCGTAGCCGCGCGCACGCAAATCCTCGAGCAAGTTCTGCTGGTTCAAAAGCGCGTAGAGCTCATCCCAGTTCATCGTATTGTCGATGTCAAAACCTTCCAACACGACGGCCGGGCGCGCGAGCTGCGTGTGCTCAGCGGCGAGATAGACGAACGCGCGGCCGGTCGCGGTGCCGCCGTTGTAGGCTTGGGTGCCCGTGAGTGGAATGGTGTCGTTGGGAGCGGGCGTGACCAGCGCGCGTACTTCGAAGTCAAAAGAAGCCTCGGCCTCATTCGCGCGCAGGCGCACAATGTGTTGACCTTCGCTCGCGTAGTGCACGTTGACGCGCTGATTCCACGCCACGTCGCGA
>DATNGX010000324.1:0-8047 GCA_035605755.1 Candidatus Krumholzibacteriia bacterium | reverse complement strand
AAGTCGCGCATCGCGCGCGCGCGCCGCTTTCCCAAAGGAAGCACCATCAGCTATGCGCGTTCGTTCGTCACCGATCGCGATTCACTGATCGGCGTCGTGCCCGTCGGTTACGGCCACGGCTATCCGTTTCATCTCTCGGGGCGCGGATCCATGCTTGTCGGTGGCGTGCGTGTTCCCATTGTGGGACGCGTGACCATGGACATGACCATGGTGGACCTGACCGATGTGGCCACACCGCCCGTGCCGGGTGATGAAGTGGTTCTTGTCGGTGCGCAGGGAAGCGAAGCCATCACGTTTCACGACATCGCACAGTGGGGCGACACCATCGCCTACGAAGTGATGTGCGGCATCTCGAAGCGCGTCCCACGCACCTATTTCCGCAAAGGCAAAGTCGAAACCTTCAAGACGCTCCTCGGCGTCCTTCCGAATCACGTTGCCGTCTAACTCGATTCTTTTGTTACGCGGTCGCACTCGCTCGCTCTCCTCGTCGATAACGTTGGGCGAAATTTACCTTCGCAGCGAAGGTAAAAAACACCCATACGACCACGTCTAAGATTCCACCGATCTCCCGGTGTCGATTTGCGTCAGCAAATGACTTCGCTCTGTTTTTGTTGTCGAAGCTGCACGGTCTGATTTGGTGAGAGCGGTGAGCACGTCAGTCCAAAGCGCCGTACTGCTTGAGGTGAGGCTTGGTATTGGCGATGCAGATGAGAATCCGGCGCGCTGGACTGACGTGCTTACCGCTCAACCAGCGAAGTAGAAACGCTAGTTGTTGTTGTCGAGAATCTGGCGGTCGAGGTCGTCGAGGTTGTCCATGTCCTGGAGTGGGCGCGATGAGGCGGAGCCGTGACGGTCGCAGGGGCGCGTGGGTTCGGTGCCTTCGATGAATACTTCGCGGCGGATCTTGGGACAGGCATCGGTCGCGAGAAGTCCGGACTTCTCGCAGATCACGCGGTGTGCAATGCCGTCGGGCTCGGGGAATTCCTGCGCGTGCTTGTTGCGGTACTCCGACTTCATCACCGCGGCCCAGGTGGGAATCGCGACGAAGGCGCCGGTCATCTTCTTGCCCATGGTCTTCTTCTCATCGAAACCGGCCCACACGCCCACGGCGAGATCCTGCGTGAAGCCGGTGAACCACGCGTCGGTGCACTCGTCGGTGGTGCCGGTCTTGCCCGCAGCGGGCTCGTTGAAACCGAAGGCGCGCGCGCGGCGTCCGAAGCCTTCGTTCATCACACTCTCCATGAGACTGGTGAGCATGTAGTTGGCCTTGGGGTCGATCACTTCTTCGCGGAAGATCTTGTTCTCCTCGAGGACGCGGCCTTCGCGATCGACGACCTTTTCGATCAGGAGCGGCTCACCGCGCATGCCGCCGGCGGCAATCGTCGCGTACGAGTTGGTGAGCTCCCACAGATTCACTTCCGAAACACCGAGGGCCAGCGAGTACACGTTCTCGAGCGTGCTCTTGATGCCCAGACGGTGCGCCACGTTGATCGCTTCCGCCGGACCCATCGCCATCAAGAGGCGGATGGCGGCGATGTTAATCGACATGTTGAGCGCATGTCGCAGCGTGACCTCGCCCTCGAAGGTCTCCGAATAATTCTGCGGCTTCCACACGTCGCCGTGGGGAAGATCGAGCACGATGGGCGCATCGAGCAGAATGTCCGCGGGCGTGTAGCCGTTCTCGATCGCGGCCAGATAGATGAAGGGTTTGAAGCAGCTGCCCGGCTGGCGCTGCGCCTGCATGGCACGGTCGAACTTGCTGTGCTTGAAGCTGCGTCCGCCCACCAGCGCGCGCACGAGTCCCGTCTTCACGTCGATGGCAAGCACGGCGCCCTGGATGTACCGGGGCGGACCCGGGTCCGCGTCCGTCGCCAGCGCTTTTTCGTAGCGCGCGCGCGTCTCTTTGAAGCCCTGCATTTTTTCAATGCGCGAGAGATGGTTCTCCATGCTGTCTTCCGCCGCGTGCTGCAGCATGGGATCGAGCCCCGTGTACACCTTGAGTCCGTCGCGATAGATGCGGTCGGCGCCGTACTTGTCTTCCAGATACTGCCGCACTTCTTCCAGGAAATACGCCGCGAACTCGGTCTGCCCGATGCGCCCCGGCTTCACTTCCACCTTGCTCGCATCCAGCGAATCGGCCTGGGCCTTGGTGAGCTTGCGTGTATCGACCATGGCCGCGATCACAGTCGAGCGCCGTTTGAGCGCACGATCGAGATGATTGATGGGGGAGTAGTCGCGCGGATTCTTGGGCAGGCCCGCGAGCAGCGTGGCTTCACCCATGCTGAGCTCGCGAGCATGTTTTCCGAAGAACACCTGCGCCGCGGCTTCGATGCCGTGCGCGCCGTTTCCAAAGTAGATCTGGTTCAGATACATCTGCAGGATCTCGTCTTTGGAGTACGCGCGCTCGATGCGGAGCGCGAGCAGCGCCTCCTTGACCTTGCGTGTCATCGTGTTCTCGAACATGTCGAAGAGATTGCGCGCCAGCTGCTGCGTGATGGTGCTGCCGCCCTGCACGCGGCGGCCGTGGCGTGCGTTGGAGAGCACCGCGCGCGCGATGCCGAACATGTCGACGCCCCAATGGGAGTAAAACTTGCGGTCTTCCACCGCCACGAAGGCGGCGGGTACGTAGGGCGGCAGGTCCTTGAGCGCAACCAGCGCGCGGTCCTCGATGAAGAACTCGCCCACCACGCTGGAGTCGGCTCCGAAGACCTGGGTCTTGAGCGTCGGCTCGATCATCTCGAGGCGCGCCGTGCTGGGGAGGTCGGCGGAGAAGTAGCGATAGGCGCCAAACACGGCACCGGCGCCGAGGACAAGAACTCCGGCGATGAGCTGGCGTGTGCTGAAGCGTCCGCCGAGTCTCCTGCGGCCCATGCGGTTCTCCTCCGGCGCTTGCGGTGCGGGCGGCCGGTCGGGCCGTCCCGCGTGGGGTTCGCGAGTGTGGTCTTTCGTCATATGTCGAAGCCGATCGCCGGTGGGCCGCAAGCGGCGTGCCGGTAGCCCCAAGATAACACGCGTCCCGGAATTCCAGCCATGCTTTACGGCGCCACGACCCGGCTGCTATGATCGCCTCTGACAACAATTTGTCCATTCCAACCGTCACGAGGCAACGAGCGCCATGACCCGAAAGAACGAGGGCCCGATACTCGGCGTCGAAGAACAAATGGCCGTCATCCGGCAGGGTGCGGTCGAGATCATCCCTGAAGAGGACCTGAAGAAGAAGCTCGAGCGCTCGCTCGCATCGAAAGAGCCGCTCATCATCAAGCAGGGATTCGACCCGACGGCGCCCGATATCCACCTCGGTCACACGGTGGGGCTTCGCAAACTGCGACAGTTCCAGGATCTCGGCCACACCGTGGTGTTCCTGATCGGGGACTTCACCGGGATGATCGGCGACCCCAGCGGGCGGAGCGAAACCCGCAAGCAGCTCACCCACGAAGTTCTGGTCGAGAACGCGAAGACTTACACCGAACAGGCGTTCAAGATCCTCGACCCCAAACGGACCGTGGTCGACTTCAACAGCCGCTGGCTCGCCAAGCTCGAGTTCGCCGACGTGCTGCGCCTGACCGCCACCCAGACCGTCGCGCAGATGCTGGAGCGCGACGACTTTGAAAAGCGCTACGAGTCGGGGCGTCCCATCAGTCTGGTGGAATTCGTCTATCCGCTCGCGCAGGGTTACGACTCGGTCGCACTCAACGCCGACGTCGAGATTGGCGCCACCGAGCAGAAATTCAACCTGCTCATGGCGCGCGAGATTCAACGCGCGTACGGCCAGGAGCCCGAAGTGATCCTCACGCTGCCCATCCTCGAGGGCATCGACGGCGTCGAGAAGATGAGCAAGTCGTTGGGCAACTACATCGGAATCACGGAAGCGCCCGAAGAGATCTACGGCAAGACCATGCGCATCCCGGATTCGCTGATCACCAAGTACTTCGAGCTGGTGAGCACGTATGGACCCGCAGAGCTCGACGATGTGCGCCGGCGCCTCGCCGACTCCTCCACCAATCCGTCCCATTTGAAACGCGAGCTCGCGCGCAATCTGGTGACGCAGTTCCACGACGCCGATGCCGCCCTGGCCGGCGAGACCCACTTCAACCGGCTCTTCGTAGAGCATGAGCGCCCGCAGGAGACGCGCAAGGTCGAGATCGACGCGCCCGACGGCTCGCTGTGGGTGGTGAAGGCGCTGACCGGCGCCGGGCTGTGCGAGACGTCGTCGGCCGCGCGGCGCATGATCACCCAGGGCGCGGTGCGTATCGACGGCGAGAAGCTCTCCGACGAGAACTTGAAGCTCGCGCCCCGCAAAGAAGCCTATGCGGTGCAGGTGGGCAAGCGCGGCTTCGCCGATATCGTGGTCCGCTAGCGGTCCGCCCGCCCCAAAAAAACTCCCGGAACCGGCGCAACTGCGCGCCGTACAAGGCTTGACCCTGCTGGAGCCCTTGCGTATACTCCGCCTCTTCGAGGCGCGACGCGCCCGCGGATGCACGCAGGGCTTCCGTGTGTGGTGACAAACGCGCCCTTCCGTCTGTAAAGGAGACGTACATGTCCACTTTCGATCGCACCGTCGTCGGCGACGTGACCGTATTGGCCCCCAAGAAGAACCTGGTGGGCAAGGAAGAAACCCAGGAGCTTCTGGCTGCCATCGACGAAGTGGCTGCGAAGGGAACGCCCAAGGTCGTCGTCGATCTCGGCAAGATTTCTTATGTGAACAGCGTGGGCCTGGGATCGCTGGTGCGCGCGCGCACGACATGCGTCAATCGCCAGGGCTGGTTCCGCCTCGCACGCGTCGGTGACCGGATCAATGCGATCTTCCTGGTCACCAAGCTCGTGCTCATCTTCGACACGTTCGAAACTGTCGACGAAGCGGTGCAGGCTCCCGCCAAGGGCGGCGGCGCGAAGAGCGCATAGCTCACACGCAGAGCAAATCGGGAAATAAAAAACCCGCGGTCTTGCGACCGCGGGTTTTCTTTTGTTGATAGTTGCCGCGCCTCGGCAAGCCTCCGCGCGGCGAATGTTTGCCGCGCCTCGGCAAGCCGCAGCGCGGCGAATGTCAGGCCGCCTTGCGCTGTGACGCCTGCGCCGCCTTCTGTCCCGTGATCCTCATTCCGTAGAACGAGCGGTAGACGAAGAACAGCGCCACCAGGAACAGGCCCACGCCGACCCAGTGCGTGATGGCCGGGTTCGACACGCCGATCTCGACCGCGAGCAGGCCGAACAGCGTGGTGAACTTGATGATCGGGTTCAGCGCCACCGAGGAGGTGTCCTTGTAGGGATCGCCCACCGTGTCGCCGACGACAGTCGCCGCGTGCAGGTCGCTGCCTTTGTCGTTCAATTCCACTTCCACGATCTTCTTGGCGTTGTCCCACGCGCCGCCGGCGTTCGCCATGTACACGGCCTGGAACAGGCCGCTCACCGCGATCGACACCAGGTAGGCGACGAAGAAGATGGGATCGAAGAACGCGTACGCAAGCGTGAGACAGAAGATCACGATGAAGATGTTGAACATTCCCGCCTGCGCGTACTTGGTGCAGATCTTCACCACTTCTTTGGACTTCTCGATCGACGCCGCTTCCGCCGAGTCGATCTTGATGTTCTGCTTGATGTACTCCACGGCACGGAAGGCACCCGTGGTCACGGCCTGCATGGAGGCGCCGGTGAACCAGTACACGGTGGCACCACCCATCAACAGGCCGAGCAGCACGCGCGGCTCGACCAGCGAGAGTGTAAACGCCTCACCCATGTGCTGCTGGAGCAGCAGGATGATGGAGAAGATCATGGTGGTGGCGCCCGCCACCGCGGTGGCAATCAGCACCGGCTTGGCCGTGGCCTTGAAGGTGTTGCCCGCGCCGTCGTTGTCTTCCAGGAAGTGCTTGCCCTTGGCGAAGTCGGGCTTGAAGCCGAACTGGCTCTCCACTTCTTTCGCAGCGCCCGGGATCGTCTCGATCTGCGAGAGCTCGAAAATCGACTGCGCGTTGTCCGTCACCGGGCCGTACGAATCGACGGCGATGGTGACCGGGCCCATACCGAGCAGGCCGAACGCCACCAGGCCGAAGCAGAACACGGCTTCGTGCGACATGATGGCGTCGAGGCCCATGCCCGACATGATGTACGCGATCAGGAGCATCACGGCCAGCGTGAGCGCCTTCCAGAACACCGAGAAGTTGCCGGCGACGAGGCCGGATAGAATCGTGAGCGACGCACCGCCTTCACGCGAGGCCGCCACGATTTCCTTGGTGTGGCGCGAGCTCGAGCTGGTGAAGGCCTTGGTGAGCTCGGGAATCAACGCGGCCGCCAGCGTGCCGCACGAGATGATCGCCGAGAGCTTCCACCACAGTCCGCCGCCCAGAACGCCAAGCATCCATTTCGAAACCAGGAACGTGACTGCGATCGAGAGCAGCGACGTGAGCCACACCAGGCTCGTCAGCGGTGCTTCGAAGTTGATCTTGTCCTTGCTCGCGTTCTGCGAGCGGAAGACGGCTTCGTTCACGCTGAACGACACGATCGAGGTGACGATCATGAGAATGCGCATGGTGAAGATCCACACCAGGAGCTGTGCCTTGTACTCGGGCATCACCGCGAGCGCGATGAAGGAGATGAGCGCCACGCCGGTGACGCCGTAGGTCTCGAAGCCGTCCGCGGTGGGACCGACCGAGTCGCCCGCGTTGTCACCCGTGCAGTCCGCGATCACGCCGGGGTTGCGCGGGTCGTCTTCCTTGATCTTGAAAACCACCTTCATGAGGTCGGAGCCGATGTCTGCAATCTTGGTGAAGATACCGCCGCCGATGCGCAGCGCCGACGCGCCCAGCGACTCGCCGATGGCGAAGCCGAGGAACGAAGCGCCGGCCGCTTCTCCGGGAACGAACAGCAGGATGATCAGCATCATGATGAGCTCGACGCAGATCAAAAGCACGCCGATGCTCATGCCCGCCGTGAGCGGTATTTCGTACACAGGAAGCGGCTTCGCGCGCAGCGACGCGAACGCGGTGCGGCTGTTGGCGTATGTGTTCATGCGGATGCCGAACCACGCCACCGAGTACGAGCCCAGGATGCCCACCACCGACCACATCAGAATCAAGGCGACGCGTCCGGCGCCCAGGTGCGAAAGCACGCCGAAGTAATAGATGAGGCACACGCCGATGAAGACCTCGAGGAGGATCAGAAGACGGCCCTGCTGCAGGAGGTAGGTCTTGCACGTCTCATAGATGATGTTGGAGACGTCGGACATGCTCTTGTGAACCGGCATGCGCTTGACCTTGGTGTACATGGCGAGTCCGAAGCCCATGCCGAGCAGGCACACCGCCAGGCCGATGTAGAGCAGCGTCAGCCCGCTCACGGTCATGCCGAAGAGCGAGTAGGACGTGTCGATGGCCGGAATCTGGAGGTCGAGCTCGGACGCGTGCGCGGCCGCCGGGGCCAGGATGCCGGCCAGGACGACGGCGCACAACCACACGAGCACGGCGGTCTGGGTCGTCCGCGCTCCGGGGAAGCGTGTCATTCGCAACATGATTTCTCCTCGTCAGGATGGCTCCGGGAGGACGCACCATTCCAGGTGCACTACCGGGGAACCGTTGATTTCGCTTGGGTCGAAGGCTCGGCGCACAGCCGAGGGATAAGGCCCGGGATGGTAGCGCAGCGCCGCTAACCCGTCAAGGCGGAGCTTGATCCGGGCCACGAAGGCACGCCGGCGCGGACGCCGGGGCGACTACTTGTTGAGTTGGAAGGTGATCGGGACCATGACCCACACCTCGACCGGGCTGGTGCCCTGAAGCGCGGGTTTGAACATGGCGGTCCGTGCCGAGGCAAGGCCGGAAGCACGCAGCGGCTCGGGGCCGTCGATGGCCTGGGCCTGCTTGACTCTGCCGTCCTTGCCCACCAGCACCTGCACGGTCACGGTGCCGTCGATGCCGGCCTCGCGAACCATCTCGGGATAAACCGGCGGCTGGACGGAAAGCAGAACGGGAAGCTCGTCGAAGGGAACAAACTCGCCGGGAGCCGGCTCGCGGCCGCTGTTGTCGACCACGAGCGAGTCACCCTCGCCGCCCATGTCGGAGGC
>DATNGX010000323.1:0-8090 GCA_035605755.1 Candidatus Krumholzibacteriia bacterium | reverse complement strand
GGGGCACAGCGCGGTCACCGTGATGCCGGTCCCCTTGAGCTCATTGCCGATCGCCTCGGAGAACGAAAGCACGAAGGCCTTGCTCGCATAGTAGACCGACTGCATGGGACCGGCCTGAAACGCGGCGGTCGATGCGACGTTCACAATGCGACCACGCCCCAGCGCGATCATTTCGCGCATGAAGAGCTTGGTGAGGTGCATCAGCGCGATAATGTTCACCTGGATCATTTCCATTTCGGTCTCGAGGTTGGAATCGGCGAACTTTCCGTACATGCCGAAGCCGGCGTTGTTGACAAGCACGTCGATTTCGACGCGCGCGGCACGGATGTGCTCGAAGATGGCCTGCGGCGCGCGCGGATCGGCGAGGTCCGCCACCAGCACGCGCACTTCCACGCCGTGCAGGTTTTCGATTTCCTTCTTCAGTGTGGCCAGGCGCTCGCCGCTGCGCGCGGTGAGCACGAGGTCGTAGCCTTCGGACGCGAGCAGGCGCGCAAATTCGGCGCCCAGCCCCATCGACGCACCGGTCACGAGGGCGATCGGCCGTTCACCCATCAGGACAGCGCCTCGCGCAAATCATCGATCAGATCGTCGGTGGCTTCGATGCCGACAGACATGCGCACCAGCTCATCCGTCACACCGATGCGGCGGCGCTCGGCCGGATCGAGCAGGCTGTGCGACGTGAGCGCGGGTCGCGTCATGAGAGATGTGACGCCGCCCAGACTCGGCGCGATGAGCGGGAGTCGGACGCGTTCCATCATCCGCTCCGCCGCCTCCGGTCCGCCGCGCAGCTCGAAACTCAACATTCCGCCGAAGCCGTCGAAGAATTCGGCCGCGCGCCCGTAGTGCGGATTCGATATCAGCCCCGGGTAGTTCACGCGCGCCACCGCCTCGTGTTCTTCGAGAAAGCCCGCAATGGCGAGCGCACTCACGTTCTGATGCCGCACGCGCAGCGCCAGCGTCATCATGCCGCGGTGGAGCAGAAAACACGTGTGCGGGTCGAGCGAGCCGCCCATGTGGTTGAGCTTGTGGCGGATCTGCTCGACCAGATCACTGCGTCCGATCACCGCGCCGGCCACGAGGTCGTTGTGACCGTTCATGTACTTGGTGCAGCTGTGCAGCGAGAGATCGAATCCCCATTCGGCGGGACGAAAGTTGATCGGCGTCGCGAACGTGTTGTCGATCATCGACACCAGTCCGTGTTCGCGCGCGAAGGCCGCGGCCGCGGCCAGATCGGCGACGCTCATCACCGGA
The DNA here is from genome assembly GCA_035605755.1 of Candidatus Krumholzibacteriia bacterium. Classification (GTDB taxonomy): domain Bacteria; phylum Krumholzibacteriota; class Krumholzibacteriia; order WVZY01; family JAKEHA01; genus JAKEHA01. Next base: position 6,839 of record DATNGX010000323.1, on the reverse strand, counting down.
TTGGCAATGGCTTCCACGTAGATGGCGCGCGTGTTGGGCCGGAGCAGGGCGTGCCACGAGTCGGGGTCGGCGGCGTCGATCTTGTCGTGCTCGATGCCGAATCCGGCGAACTCGTGCGTGACGAAGCTGTCCGTGCCGCCGTACGTGCAGTCCTGAATCAGAATGTGATCGCCCGACTTGAGCACGGTGAGGAGCGCCGTCGAGATGGCCGCCATTCCGCTCGCGGCGACAAGCGCCGCCTCGGCATTTTCAAGTATGGCGAGTTTGCTGTGCAGTGCCTCATGATTGGGCGAATTGTTGAGGCGGATGTAACGGATATCGTGATAATCCTCACCGCCGCGCGTTTCGAACATCGCCGTCTGGAAAATGGGAAGCACGACCGCGCCGTGATGACGCGGATCGGGCTCACCGGCATGAACCAGCTTGGTGTCGACGTGCATGTCTTCCATGAGGGGCTCCTGTCGGGCGCAGGTCTTCGCGTTTGGCGGCCGGAACGGAAAGCCATACAATACGGCTCCGTGCATGTCGGTGACAAGCGCGGCACCCATTCCATGAAAGCCCGTTCACCTCGCGTATCCCTGGTCCCCGTCACCTTCCGCGCCGGCGCCGCGGAAGAGGGGACTCTGCGCGCTCCCGTTTGCCACGCCGAGCCCGGCGGGGCGACGCTGGAGTTGCGGTTCGTGAGGCTGGCCGGCGCCCCGGACGGTGTGCCGCTCGTCTTCCTGACCGGCGGTCCGGGCCTCTCGGGCATTCGTTCCGGCGCCGGACGCCTGTTTCCCATGTTCGACGCGTTGCGCGCCCACGGCGACGTCATCCTGCTCGATCAACGCGCGTGCGTGGCCGATGAAATGGTGTCGAGAGAGCCGGAAACCGATTTGGATCCTCACCGATTGTTGACCCGCGAGGATTACCTGCGCGGCATCCGGAAGTCCGTGGGTCGGGGCGTGGATGAATTGGCCGCGAAAGGAATTACAACCGGTGCGCTCAACACCAATGAAAGCGCCGATGACGTCGCAATGCTGGTTCGAGCTCTGTACGGCGACGACGCTGTCGCGTCGTTGCTCGGATGGAGCTACGGCAGCCATCTCGCGATGGCCGTCATCAAGCGACATGAATCATTGGTGGCGCGCGCCGTGCTCGCCGCTCCGGAGGGCCCGGATCACACGCTGAAGCGCCCACAACTGGTTCAGGCGCATCTGGAGCATTTGTCGCAGCATGCATCGGTGGACCTGGCGGGCACCTTGTCCGACGTGTTACACGGCTTGGAATCCAGACCTGCGATGTTTGTATTGGGTTCGGACGATCCGGATGTTGATCTCATACAGGCTCCCAGCTACCTGGGTCGCTTTGATCTGGAGTGGATTGTCTCGGAGTTGATCTCGGATACACGGGCACTGAGCAAGCTCCCGGCATGGCTGGCTCGCATGTGCGACAAGAACTTTCACGTGGTGGGTCAGGAACGTCTGATGCGGGGGGCGTGGCTTGCGCTCCGCGACGAGCTTCCGTTCAGCGTTGCGCGCTACTGCATGGACTGCGCATCGGGAGCGAGCGCCGAACGCCGGGCCATGATCGAACGCGAGGCGCGTGAGACGGTGCTCGGGAGCACCATCGACTTTCCGCTTCCCGACATCTGCGCTGTAGTGGGATGTCCCGATCTCGGTGACGGATTCCGGGCACCCCTGCAGTCCGACGTCCCGACCTTGTTCATCACCGGCACGCTCGATTGCAGAACACCGGTGGAGAACGTCGCCGATCTTGCGCCTGGACTTCGCAATCACTCACACCTGATTGTCGACGATGCCGGCCACGGTGATTTGTTGCTCCCGGGCGGCGTGCATGCCGCCATCGTGCGCTTCTTCGGAGGGGAAGACGTGAGCGGTCACTCCCGGGCCGACGTTCCCTTCGAATTTGAAACCGGCTAGCCCACGAACAACTACTACGACGGCGGCAATCAGATCGTGCGCATCAGCCAGTGCACGATGTTCAGCGCGAACTGCTGGTTGTCACATCCCGGCGTGTTCATTCCGAAGTGATCGTCCTTGTAGACCTGCGCGGTGAGCATCGCCGCTTCGCCGAGCACCACCACGCGTCCCTTTCCATACTCGAACGCCAGACCCTGCGCGTTGCCGGCTTTCTCTTCTTTCATCTCCTGGCGGCCTTCGCCGCTGCCCACCGGCACATATTCGATGGCGTTGGCGGGAAGCGACATGAGCACGGTGGCGTTGGCGGGGCCGTCGAGTGACTGCCCGGTAAAGGTGTAGATGCGATTCACGGCCGTCGACGAATCGGTTCCGTTCACGATGGCGTGATCGGCGAGGCGTTTGTTTTCGCGCGAGAATTCCATCGGATCGGATTTCTCATCCGGAATTTCGGTGAAGCCCTGGTGCATGTGCACACCGAACGCTTCGGCGAGCTTCGCGCTGGCGGCGCCGTAGGGGGAGTGATCGGCGATGAGCAGCAGTGAGCCCCCGTTTTCCACCCACGTGCGCACGGCTTCGATCTCCGCGCTGGAGAAGGCGGGATCTTCGCGCTCACCTTTCTGCTGGATGGGGAGGTTGATTCCCATCAGCGTGGGATGTCCCGCGCCGGCCGCATTCACGATCACGAGCAGCCTGGTCTTCTCGAGCGAATCCTTCGAGAACCGGTGCAGCCCGTTTTTCACTTCGCATCCATCCATGCGCAGCATTTCCGCGAACGGACGATACTTGCCGCGCGCGGTGTGCGCATTGTGATGCGCGCGATCGATCACAACGCGCGGGTGTTTGTCGCGGTAGGTGATGCCATAGAGAACGATGTCCCAGCCGCGGTCTTCGTGCTGCGATTGGGTGTACGCGTACGCAAGCAGCACCGATACGGGAACCATCAGCAGGAACAGGACAATGATGACTACTTTTTTGAGTGCGTTCATGATTGTGGGGTGGCAGGCGCCACGATCGGCATTCAGAGAGCGAATCACGCCGTCGCAGCGCCCACCGGGTGGAGGTTAAACTTGATTGGTCCGACTGCTGTTGCGCTCGGTGCGCATGCGCTCGTCGTACTCCTTCTTGTCGATGGCGCCCGCGATCAAGAGCCCGATGCCGATGAAGAGGGGAATGAGTCCCCACACACCGGACTCGGAGCCGTCGGCGATCCACATCGCGATGGTGAGCGCGAGACCGATGCCGGTCATGACCAGACCGTTGGCGCGGCGGCTCGAGTACTTGGGCCGCTCCACTTCAACGGGGGCCGGCGGTGGCGTAAGGCCTTTTTCCATCGCCACCAGGCGCTCACGGTGCTCCTGCTCTTTCTTGCGACCGTTGGTAAGGATGGCGGTGATGGCGATCAGCACACCGCCGCACACGGCGAGAATGGGGATCGCCATGGCGATGGTTTCGGGGCCGATGGAGCATAGGTAGGGCATGACAGGTTCCTTTCGCGACTGGCTCTGGTATCCTTTGCCGGGCTCGATTGCCCGACTCACCCCATCTGACCGGGCCCTCTCCGGTCCGGTTTCAGATTTTTTTGCGGGTGGATACCTAAGATTGATGAAACTGCCGGCCGGCCAGGCCGGTCTCACTTAACGGAGACAGGCACGGATGCCCCATCCTGAAGATTCTGAGCTCGTCGCGCGGGCGCTTCGCCAGGACGAGCGGGCGTTCCGTGACCTCATTCAGCGGCACCACGCCATGGCCTACGCCGCCGTACGGTCGGTGCTCGGAGACCGGGACGAAGTTCAGGACGTCATGCAGATGGTGTACCTCAAGGCTTACCAGGGACTCGCCGGTTTTCGCGGCGACGCGCGCTTCTCTACATGGCTCTACCAGATTGCGCGCCGCGAAGCGCTCGATGTATCTTCGAAGCGGCGCGTCGAGACGGTGGATGTGGAAACCGTCGAGCTTGCGGCGGGCGCGCACCATGCAGCCGACGCCGCGACGCACGAGCGCAGTGAGCGCGAATGGATCGCGTCGGCGCTGGGTGAGATCGACGAGACGTACCGCACCGCGATCGAGCTGCGCTACATGGCGGAGAAATCGTACGAAGAGATCTCCGAGATCATGAGCGTGCCGGTGGGCACCGTGAAAACCTACGTGCACCGTGGCAAAGCGGAGATGAAACGGATCCTGTCGCGTCCCGCGTGGCGCGCCGATGCCAGCAAATCATGAGCAATCATCTCAACCAGAATTGCGAACGCTTCGAAGCGATGATCGTCGCGTGGTTCGACGCCGATGATCTTTCGTCTGTTGAACGCGATGAAGTAAAGGCCCATGTTGCCGCATGCGGGGCTTGCCACGAGTCCTTCGAACTTGCCTCGCGCATGGAAGCCGCTCTCGTGTCCCGACGCGGAGAGATCCCCGCTGTGGATCGGTTCTTACCCGCGTTTGTTTCCGCGCCTGTCGGCGCGGTTCGACCTATCGGCGCGGTACGTCACGCGCATCCGAAACTCCTCGCGGCGTTCCGAGCTCTCATGAGCCCGGCGGGCATTTCCATCATGCTCATGAGCTGGACCGCGATGCTTGCGCTCCATTTCCGCAAGCAGATCGGCGAGGTGTTCGTGTGGACATCTTCGGATCGTTTCTCGGCTCTGGGCAATGATGTCGCCAATCTGCTTGTCACCATCTCGCGCGGCGATACGCACGTCCTCACCGGGATCTACGTGGCGGTCACGGTCGTGGTGCTGGGCTCGATGGGATTGATCACGCTGCGTTACGTCCGTAATTCATGATTTAATCTCCTGAATGTCCTGCCAGCTCCGCGGCATCTTGCTTTCAGCGCTGCTCGTGTCGTTCGCTTCGCGAACGTTTGCTCAACACGACATGGAGCACATGCACATGTCGCATGACGCTCCTCGCACAACCGACCAGCCCGCGCTCTTTCAAACTGACATGCGCCGCATGGCCGGCATGGTGCCCGTCGATCCGATGGGCGACATGCCCATGCCGGGCTGGGGCTGGATGACGGCGGGAGTCATTCGCTTCGGGTACAACCAGCAGGGCGGAGATCGCGGCGACGACGCGTGGGAATCGACCAACTGGTTCATGGAAATGGCACACCACGACTTGGGGCCCGGTCGCGTCACCTTCATGTTGATGAATTCACTCGAGCCCGCCACCATCGGCGATCCCGGTTCGCCGCAACTCTTTCAAACCGGTGAAACCTTCGAGGGCGAACCCATCGTCGACTATCAGCACCCGCACGACTTCTTCATGAACATTTCAGCGGCGTATCGCGCAGCGCTTTCGCCGCGATCCGCGTTGTGGGCGCAATTCGCGCTCGTGGGCGAGCCCGCGCTGGGCCCGGTGTCGTACATGCACCGCCCCTCGTCGGGAGACAATCCGGGTGCGCCGCTCGGGCATCACTGGCAGGATTCGACGCACATCACGAATGACGTGATCAACGTGGGCGGGGGTTGGAGCTGGCTGGCGCTGGACGGCTCCGCGTTTCACGGCCGCGAGCCGGGAGAAGATCGCTGGGATATCGACGGCGGCCCGATCGATTCGTATGCGGGACGCGTGAGCCTGGACCTCCCTAAAAAATGGTCGGGGCAGGTGTCATACGGCGACCTGCACAATCCGCACGAGGAGTTTCCGGGCGACATGAAACGAACCACGGCGTCCTTGCACTACGATGCCGTGGGCGACGGGCCGATGGCGATCTCGCTCGTGTGGGGACGCAACGACGAGGTCCACGGAGTCTCGGATTCATTCCTCGCCGAGTACGCGCATCACCTGGCGCGCCGCCACGCGCTCTTCGCGCGCTATGAGTGGGTGGAGAAAGACGAAGAGCTCCTCCTTACGAAGGAACACGTTCACGAGGCCGGCGTGCAACGGCCCACGGTCGCCGTCTCGGCGATCACCGCGGGATACTTTCACAGCGGAACGATGTTTGCGGGGTTGGGGATCGGCGGGGACGTCACGCTCTACTCGGTGCCGTCTTCATTGAAAGAAGACTACGGCGATTTTCCCGTTTCATTCCACGTCTTCATGCGCGCGCGCTGGATGAGCGAGCACTAAACGTCTTTTTTCCACCGGCGCAGATACTCCGGAAGCTCGATGCCCGCTCTGAGCGCGTCGTGCGGCACCGGAGGCAGCACATCCTTCACGAACGGGATCACGCCCGCCCAATAATCCAGCGCGAGATCCTCGTCGTCATCATTGGGACCGCCGGTGCGAATCTTGGCTGAGGCCTCACTGAGCGGCATCGACAGAATCCACGTGGCCTTGAGCTCGAGCTCGGTGGGCTGGCGGCAATCATCCCAACGGCCGGGAATGAGCCCGTCGGTGAGCGCGCGCAACGCATCCCACTTGGCCGGTCCATCGTGAATCGCGCGCGCCTTTCCAATCACAACCACGGATCTATAATTGAGCGAGCTGTTGAAGGCGGATCGCGCCACCACGAGCCCGTCAGCGATGGTGACCGTGACACAGAGATCGACCTCTTCTCCCGCCGTATTCAACAGCCGGCTGGCCGACGAGCCGTGTATCAACAGGCGATCGCCGTCGCGCACATACAGCATCGGGATCACCAGCGGCAGGCCGTCGGCAGAAACGAAACCGACGTGCGCGATCATCCCCGCATCAAGGATCTCGTGGATGACCCGGCTGCCGTACTGACCTTGTTGCGGCTCACGCTTTACTCGCGTGCGCTCTGATCTGGGGTCGGTCGACATATCTTTCAATCGATCAGCTTGGGACAGTCCGGCGCCACCGGACAGGTTTCACACTGGGGGGCGCGTGCGGTGCAGCAGCGCCGCCCGTGCCACGGAATCAGGTGCGAAAAGTTGATCCACACGCTGTCGGGAAGAATGGCCATCACGTCGCGTTCGACCTTCTCGGCGTCGGTCTGCACCGTGAAGCCCAGCC
>DATNGX010000322.1:0-2766 GCA_035605755.1 Candidatus Krumholzibacteriia bacterium | reverse complement strand
ATTCATCGTGATCTGAAGCCCGCGAACGTGATGATCACCCGGGATGGCCGCGCCAAGGTGCTCGACTTCGGGATCGCGAAGACGGCCCCGCTCGACATCGGCGCCACGCAGACGGGGGCGCCGCTTACGCGCGACGGCATGGTGATGGGCACCCTCCCTTATATGTCCCCGGAACAGGTGCGCGGCGGACGGATCGACCAGCGCAGCGACATTTTCTCCCTGGGGACGATGCTCTACCAGTTGCTCACGGGCACGCTCCCCTTCCACGGCGATTACGATCACGCCATCGGCTACGCCATTGTGAACACATCGCCGCGTCCGATCGCCGAGCTGCGCAGCGATGTGCCCGTGGCACTCACCGGGATAATCGACAAGTGCCTGGCCAAGGATCCGCTCCACCGTTATGCATCCGCCGCCTTATTGCGCGACGAGTTGCGCGCACTGCAAACGCAAACCGGACATCGCGTCGCGACAGCGCCCCAACGTCACGGCAAACGCGTATGGGCCGTCATCGCTGCGCTTGTCCTCGTTGCAGGCGCCGCCTCGTACTACTTTCTGGCACCACACACTGCGCCCGCGCAGACCAGATCGATCGCCGTGCTCCCATTCCTGAACATGAGTGGCGACACGTCGCAGGACTATTTCTCCGACGGAATCTCCGAGGAGCTGCTCAATCTGCTGGCGCAGATCCCGGAGCTCAAGGTGGCGGCGCGCACATCGTCGTTCTCCTTCAAGGGCAAGGAAGTCGAAATCCCGGAGATCGGCCGCCGGCTGAACGTCACCCACGTGCTGGAGGGTTCCGTGCGCCGCGCGGGAGATCGCGTTCGCATCACCGCCCAGCTCGTTCAAACCGCGGACGGCTTTCACGTGTGGTCGCACACCTACGACCGCACGTTCGACGACGTGTTCACCATGCAGGACGAAATCGCAGCCGACGTGGTGAAGGAGCTCAAGGTGTCCTTTCTGGGCGAAGCGCCCAAAGCAAGGACGACCGACCCGCAGGCGTACGCACTCTTTCTGCAGGGCCGCGATGTCTCGCGCCAGCTGAGCCCGCGTTCGCTGGCGCTGTCCGATTCGCTCTACCAGACGGCACTCATGATCGATTCCACCTACGCGCCGGCCTGGGTGGGACTGAGCTCGAACTACGTCAACGAAATCAGCTTCGGGTTCATGAAATCGTCGGAAGGATTCCAACTTTCCAGAGGCGCCGCGCTGAAAGCGCTCCAGTTCGATCCTGACAACGGCGTCGCGTACTCGCGCCTCGGCATCATTGCGATGTGGGCCGACAACGATCTCGACTCCGCCGCCCGGTATTTTGAACGTGCGGTGGCACTCGACCCCGACGACCCGACCACGGTCATGAACACCGGTCAATTCCTGTTGATGACGGGCCGGCACGACGAACAGATGGCGCTATTGCGTGCTGCGCTGGTGCGCGATCCGGTCAACGTGAACTTCCTCCAGAATCTGGGCGCCTGCGAAATCAACGCCCGGCAGTTCGACGCCGGGATGGCCAAGCTGCGCACCGCGCTCGAGCTCAACCCCGGCCTTGCAGTCATGCACTACACCCTCGGGATCGCGTACGTCCTCAAGGGTGATCCCCAGGCGGGCTTGATCGAGATGCAGCGCGAAGGCGAAGAGTTCCGGCGTTGCGGCCTGCCCATCGTGTATCACGCCCTCGAACGCGGCGCCGATTCCGATGCGGCGCTGAACGACTTGATCGATAAAGATGCCGAGGCGGCCGCCTACAATATCGCGCAGTGTTACGCATTCCGGATCCGGAAGGATCAAGCCTTCGAGTGGCTCGATCGCGCCAACGACTTGCACGACCCCGGGCTCAATAACATTCTCTACGACCCGCTGCTCGACAATCTCCACGACGATCCACGCTGGAATGCGTTTCTGGCCCGGATCGGCCGCTCACCGGAACAACTGCAGAAGATCCATTTCAAGCTCCCGGCGGGTCGAGGAAAGGCGTCTTCGTGATCGGTCGCACACTCGGACATTACGAAATCACGGCACTCATCGGGCGCGGTGGGATGGGCGAGGTGTATCGCGCGCGCGACACCAGGCTCGAGCGCGACGTCGCACTCAAGGTCCTCCCGGCCGATGTCGCCGCCGATCCAGCCCGCCTGGAGCGTTTTGAGCGCGAGGCGAAGACGGTCGCGGGAATCAACCACCACCACATCGTCACGCTGTACTCGGTCGAGGAGGCGGACGGTGTTCGCTTCCTCACCATGGAGCTCGTCGAGGGCGAAACGCTGGATGCAATCATTCGCTCCGACGGCCTTGCCTTAAGCCAGGTGTTCGACATCGGAATTGCGGTTGCGGACGCGCTGGCGGCCGCGCACGACAGGGGCATCGTGCACCGCGATCTGAAACCCGCCAACGTGATGATCGCGAGGGACGGGCGCATCAAAGTGCTCGACTTCGGCCTCGCCAAGCTCACCCAGGCCGCACTTTCCGACACCCACGTGACCATGACCTCTCCCATCACCATGGAAGGCGCGCTGATGGGGACGGTGCCGTACATGTCGCCGGAGCAACTGCGCGGGCAGCACGTCGATCACCGCAGTGACATCTTCGCGCTCGGCATATTGCTCTACGAGATGACGGCGGGCCGGCGTCCGTTCCTGGGCGATACCAATTCCGATGTGACCTCTGCCATCCTTCGCGATGTTCCGCCGCCGCTGGACGAAGTGCGCCCGAATCTTCCTCGCCGCCTCGCGCGCATCGCAGCGCGGTGCCTCGAGAAGGATCCACGTG
>DATNGX010000321.1:0-3227 GCA_035605755.1 Candidatus Krumholzibacteriia bacterium | reverse complement strand
CGAGGGTGTTCAATTTCCGGCGGGCAGCATGGCCTCGGCGTTTCTCATTCCGTTTCGGAAGCATTTCCAGGACGACGAAGTATGGACTCCCGACGAGCTCGATGTGATCAGGACGCTATCGCATGACTATAATGGAGTGATCCGGAAGATCGCGGCCGCCAACGGACTGACGGTCGTCGACATCGAGGCGTTGATGGAGAGACTGCGGCAGGACCCGACGTTCGCATCGACGGCTTCATCCTATTTCAGCCCCGATCTTCACCATCCATCGTTTCGCACCCACGCGCTCATCGCCGACATGGTGTTGAACGAGATGTCGAGGCTCACCGGCGAAGAAGCGCCACCGCTCGTCTCGACGGAGACACCCCTTCGGCACAGCGGCGACTTCGGCGGCCGGTATGAGCCCCGCGTGGCCGCGTTGATGCACCTCGCACTTCTGGGGCTCGAGTCCGGCCCGCTGCCGCCGAGGGTGACCTCGCGCCTGGGCATCGAGACGGCGGGGCAAGTTGGAAACGATCGCATTGGCGACGCGACGGTATCGCTTCAGGCGGGCCTGGAGCTGCCTCCGCTCCCCGATGGCACCGAGCCCGTCGTGAGAATGTGCCTCTCCCTGCGCGCCGCGGCGCTGGCCTACGACGGGTCCGACGAAGACGTCGAATTCTTCCCGCAACGCTCGCTCGAGGCCCGTCTCGGTTTCGCGCGCGAGCCCATTGCCGCGTGGACGTGGGCCCGTTTCGAATTCGGCGGCCTGCTTACCCTGGACAACGAGTGGGACACCGGACTTTTTGTGCGCGGCGAGTGGCATGCCCTCTACGCCGAGGTCGCGGGTCGCGGCTGGTGGTTCGATCGCATCGAGGCGGGGTTCCGCTTCGGCATCCAACCCGGGCGCATGGGGCGCAACGGAGACTAGAATGCTTCGACTGTCCTCAGAGTGAAATCTTGACGAACTCGGAGAGATTGCGCATGAGCCACCCCGGCGGCGGAATCCACTTGTCGACTTCTTCCGGCGACTCGGGCCACTCACACAGGCCGCTGAGCAGAACGAAGTCGATCACGCCCACGAGACTTCTGATGCCGGAAACGGTCACCATGACTTCGCCGTTCATGGTCATGCTTCGATAGTCCATGTTTGCGCTTCCCAGCGTGAGATACGAGATCACCGCGCCGCGCTCCTCCTCGGGCACCGTGGCATAGAACGCATCGAGGAGCGTTTGCATGTGCAGCACGAGCTCTTTCGGGAGCGGCCTGAAGCCGGGCGCGGCCTCGGGTTCCGTGGAGCCGGGAGAGGCCGGTTGCCCGGCCAGGTAGTCGATGTACTCCGCGAGGATGCTGCCCCATTCCGGGCGCGCCATGAGTTTGTCCCACACCAACGGGGACGCAAAAAAATTTGCCTTCAGGTGCAACTTCGGCCGTTCGTGAATGTCCTTGAGCGTGAGGTACGCGGGTGAATAGTGAAGGCGGTCGAGAATTGCACCGGCATTCTCGGCGACGGAGTCCACGCTCGCATCAAAATGGTAGACGCGCTCGTGCCAGGGTCCCAGCGGTCTGGCGATCTGTTGCATGCGACCCTCGATGTCACCCACTCCCTGTTGCGACGCGTACAGGCCGACACGGAAGATCCCGCCCTCCCGCATCATGTAGTCATCCATGTCATGACCGAAAATGACGAGCCGTTTCATCAATCCGTTCGCGCGCGCCATCTGCGGGGCGCCGTTGCTCGGAGCCGCAGCGAGCGAGGGCGCAATCACGAGCACGCGGCATCCGCGCAGCGCGCTGCCCGCCATGAGAGACGCGTACTGGTAGCTCTGCCAGAGAGAGTCGGGAACCTTCATCACTGAACCGGGCGGCATGAGGCTGTACAGGACGGCCTTGGCCACGTTCAGCGGCTTGGGCGTGAATCCGGTCTCGTTGTGCAATTCGAGCGCGCGCCCCGAGTCATAGTCACGGCGTGACGCAACCTCGGCCGCGACGGTCGCATCATAAGAAGGCGGCTTCGGCTTCGCGCGCAGCGGAAACGGAATTTCGTCGTCGCTGAATCCCTGCGTCTTCAGCAGGGAACGAGCGGCATCCTTGGTGGCCAGCGCCGCGGGTCCCTGCACGATCAGGGCGCGGTCTTCCCAGTTCCACCCGGTGTAGTGCTCGCCGATTCCCATGCCCGTGAAAATCACTTCGCCACGGTAAGGATCATCTTCGGTCACGTCGTAAAAGATGATCTTGCGATGGTCTCGCATCTGGTTGTCGGAGACGGGCAGCTTTCCGATCACTTTCGTGCTGTGGAACGACGGGTCGACCGGATTGGTCACGCTGACCTGGACACGAATCCGGTTGTGCAGCCATTTCTCCCCGAACTGGCTCGCTTCGATTTGCAGCGTGAATGACCCCTTTACCGCCTTTTGGAGTTCGTCCTGCAGGCGCGCCAGCTCAACTTCCCACGGTTCATACTTGCCCGAGAGCTTGACGCGATGACTCAGCGGGTCCTCGAGCACTCTCAACCACATGCGCGACTTGTATTTCTCGAAATAGTGCTGGTCGATGAAGATGAAATAGCCCGGCAGTTTCCCCGTCCCGTCGTAGCCGCGTACCCGTTCGGTGAGCGCAAGCAGGAAGCTCCGGACGAGCTCGTAGCCGATCGCATCGGGTTTCCCGCTATGATTGACGCCGCTCACGTCGTGAATCCAGATGACCAGATAGTCTTCGGCCGCCAGCACCGCGCGACCCATTTCGCGCTGAAACTCTTCGTTGATGACGTAATTGATGCGATTGCCGGCCGTGAAGCGCTGCTCGGTCGCGCGTTCGATGACAGCGTCGAGCTCGTCCTGCGTGTCGCACTCACCCGGGGTGAGACCGTACTGCAGCGGGAGCCACACGTAGCGGCTGTCGCCCCAGCGTTTGCGCAGGTCCGCACGGTTTTGTTCCATCAGGTCGCACAGGTTCTGAAAGACGGCCAGCACCTGCGGACCGTTGGCCAGATCCATCCCTGACAGCGACAGCCAGCGGGCGAAGTCCGTCTGTGCGACGGCGATCAGCCCGGACAGCGTATCCGGCTTCTTCATCTGGCCCAGGAGCGCGTTGTATGGAAAGAGCACGTCGTCGAGAAGAATGCGACGCGCGTTCTCGCCGATGTGTCGTCCGCGCTCCGTCCCTTCGCCGGCGCCGATATCCGTGCCGCTCTCGGCGATCGAAAACGCGCGCACGAGCGTTTCGTGATAGACGCGAATCTCCTCGTT
>DATNGX010000320.1:0-5261 GCA_035605755.1 Candidatus Krumholzibacteriia bacterium | reverse complement strand
CGTTAGGCGCGGGCCTGTGGCGCGAAGACAAGGGGTAGACGGCAAATTGCCGTGAATCAGAAAGCAAGTCCACCCATGCCCCGCGAAGGCGACGTGCGTCGTCAGAAGGAGACGTCATGAGGGAGAAGCACGTGTATTACGCAAAGCGCACCACCCTGTTGATTTCGTGCTGTGCAATCGCGCTCATCGTGATGGGACTGTTCGGCTGTACCAATGACAACCCGTCACAGAGTAACCCGAATGGTATCAGTGCGCCGGCGCCTGATCCCGAAGGCTCGAATTACACGATCACACAGAACCGGTATTCTCTGATTCTCGGAGGCGTCGACTGTCAGGACGGCTCGTCGGATGACTATTGCGGAATAGACGTTACCGTCAGGGACGGAATGACAACCGTCGTCGACGCCCCGTGCGAGCTGCGCTGGAACGTCAGTGACTATCCCAACCGCACGATTTGCAGTGCGAGTGATGGGACGACTGTTTCACTCAGCGGCGGTGTTTATCACGTCTATGCAACGACGGATGCGTACGGCGTCGCCCACTTCCGCGTGTCCGGCTCCTACACGAGCAGCACCGGCTGCGGTGGTGGAGAGGGCAACTCCGGTACGCCCAGGAAAGTGAGTCTGTATGTCGAAAGTGTTTTGCAATCGAGCGCATTCTGCAACGTGTCGGTAGCGGACCCGAATGGATCGGGCGGCGTCAACTCCGCGGATCTGAGCATTGTGGTCGCCGACAACGCGTGCTCGAACTACTACTCGCGTAGTGACTTCGACGGAGATGGCGATGTCGATGACGCTGACGAGGATACTCTCGAGGGAATCATCTTTCATGGTGGATCGCCCTGTTCCTGCGGCGAATAGCCTGGCTCCTGGAGGTTCATACAAACGGGTCACGTCTTCGGACGTGGCCCGTTTTTTTGCTGGGAGGACGGGCCCCGGCCAGTTAGGTTGGAATGGTCGTGGCACGCCGCGGCCAATCTCGAAAACCCTGATGTTAGATTTCGACGGTCGGACCGAAGATAACTACGGGGCCCGCATGTCGATCCGCATCGATAACCCTTCCTCTCATCCCGAAGGCTCCGGCCCATGGTCGGAACGCACGCTATCGCTTTGCCGCGAATGGCATGCGGCTGACACGGATGAGGCGCGCAACCGGATTCTGTCGGAGCTCTGGGTTCTGATCAACGCAGTGCTTGCCCGGTATGTGCGCATTCACTCGAGGTCACTGGGAACAGTCGACACCGAAGAAGTTCGCGACATTGCTTCGGAAAAAGCGATGGCGTTCGTTCACAACCTCCGCAACGGAAAACGCGATGTGGATGTGCTGCACGCTGCGCAGATGTCCGCGTATGTGTCGGTTCTGGCCCGGAACGGATTGGTGGATGCGCTGCGCAAGAGCGGGCGCAACGAACGGAACGCGGGAGCCGTACCCGCAGTAGCTCCGGTGGCGAACGCATCCGAAGATGCCGAGTCGGGTGTCCGGCACGAACAGTTCTTGACGGCAATTCGTGACTGCGTGAGCGCGCTCACGCCGCGCGCGCGAAACGTCTGGTTTTTTCGCGCGTATCTGGATATGACAAGCAGGGAGATTGCCGCGCATCCGGATGTGGGAATGACGGCGCCGGCGGTCGACATGCTGCTGTCGCGGACGCGGCGTACGCTTCGCGAGTGCATGAGCAAGAAAGGCCTGAACGCCGACGATGCGCCACCGGGAACGTTCGTGGCACTATGGGAGTTGCTGAACAACAAGGGGAAGAAGGACGTCCAGGGAACGTGACAGAGAGGCCCCTCGATCATCCCGTTGATGAAGCGCGGCTGATCGAATTGCTGAACGGGTTGCTGGAGGACCCGGAGCGCGAGACATTGCTCGCGCACATTCGACAATGTCAGGAGTGTGAAGCGCGATTGCAGGCGCTGGCGCGTGAACGCGAGCTGACGCGAGCGGCCCCAGCGCCGGTTGTAAAAGGCAAAAAGCTCGCTTCGAAAAAGAAGCCTCGCCGGTGAGGTCTATTCAAGCATGGAACCGCCGTCCCAGCGGCGGTATCTGTGGAGCGGGTCGCGCGCAGCAGGAGCCGCAGCGGGTTGGGCGAACGTGACGACATTGTCGGGAAGCGCAGGCGGTGCGGGATTACGCACTGCATGCACCACGGCGTGCGCGCCGGCTGCTAGCAGAAAAATCGCCACGGCCGCGATCATGCTGGCCGGAAAATAGCCGAAGTAACCTTCCTCGAAACCACGCAGCGCAAGTCGTACGCCCGCCAGCGCTGTCGCCGTGGCGGCGGCGCCGGCGAGAATCATAACAAGTTGCAGCGCAAGGCCCATGCGGCCGCAGCGACGATGCGTGCGCACCGCCAATCCAGGAACGTGGCCAACGATGACGTAGATGATGTGGATGAGAGCGCCCATGTTCGCCTCCGTGCTACGGCGGCAAACTGCAAGAACGCGGCCACTGTCACAGTGGGGGATCAGCCGGGCGCGAGCGGGAGCGGAATGATACGGACGCGCACGTGGTTGCGGTTTTCGAGGCGCTGGTATTCGACCGACGTGGCCAGCGAGCGAACCAGATGGAGGCCAAGTCCGCCGATGCGCTCGCCCGTCAGCATGCCGTCGAAGTCGGGCTCGGGAGTACTGCGTGGGTCGAAGGATTCGCCCTCGTCTTCCACGTCCAGCGTTGCATTGCGACTGTCGTGCAACTCCAGGCGCAGCGCAATGGGCCGGTTGGTTTCTCCTCGGTAGCCATGCGTCATGGCGTTGAGCAGAAGCTCCTCGACGCACAGCTCCACCACATACGTGACGCTGCCCTCGACCTCATGTTGCCCGAGGAAGATGGAGAGATCGGGGAGAATGTGTTCCAGCTCGCGCGGGTCGCTGAGCAGACTGCGCGTGAACGTCGATGGGATCACGGGGACGTCCTTATTTCAGCGCGGCTTCTGCTTCCTGAACGCTGCGAAAAACGGGCATGACGGAATCCATGTGCGCGGTCTCGAGCGCCTTCGCCACCAGCGGTTGCGGGTTGACGATCACAGCCTTGGTGCCGCGTCCGTGCAGCGAGCGCGCGCACGAGAGCAGCATGCCCAGCCCGAGCGATGCGATGAATTCGACATTGCTCAGGTCGATGATTGTCGGTTTGCCGCGCGACGCGGTGACTCCCTGAAAACGGGTGCCCACCTGCTGCACGCCCACCGCGTCGAGACGGCCCGAAAGGGCCACATGGGTCAGGGTGTCGTTGCTTTCAATGATGCTGAGCTCCACATCGAACCTTCCTTGGTATTCAGCAGGATGCCGGGACGGTGACCCTTGCTCACATTGTAGAACGCGCACCGGCCGGAGCCATTGTAAATTTTCGGTCTATTTTCCGGCGGCGCCGCGGCCAAAAAGCGCCGCCACCACCGGACGGATGAGCTCCACCCATGCGGCGTACATCTTTCCCGAATAGTGCAGGCCATCGCGCGCGACCAGAGACGAGTCATCCGCCACGGTGCGCGAGAGATCGGTGACATTGATCAGGCTGATCGGGGTGCTGTCCAGCGTGGCGGCGATGAATCCATTGTAGCTGTCGATCTCGCTGCGCGTTTGATCGGGATCGAGCCGCTGTCCCACGGGCGTCAGGCTGTAATCGGGGATGGTCAGCACCACGACGTGATCCGGATGATCACCGGCCAGCGTTGTCGCGCGTGTCACGAGCTCGGGGAATTCTTCCTGAAATACTTCGAAGGGAACGCCGCTGAACTGATTGTTGACGCCGATCTGAAGCGTTACCAGGTCGTAGGGCGGTGTCAGCGTGGTCTTGTTGAGAGCGACGATGAGATCGGCCGTGGTCCAGCCGGTGTGCGCCACCACCTTCAACGCTGTCACGCGCACGCTGTCTTCCAAGAGCGAATCCGCGAGCTGGTACGGCCAGCTCTTCGTCTGCGGTACGGATTCTCCCGATGTATACGAATCTCCGAGTGCCAGCATGCGCACGGAAACGGCGCGCTTCGGGCGCGGTGTCCCCGCGGCGACGGGAGCCGAATCTTCGCTGCACCCGGCGAACAGGAGAATGCACACGACGGACAGCCGGGTAGCGCGTTCAAAAGCGACTCGCGTCATGCACCCGATTATAGTAGACTCGGGCCCCGTCACGGCGCGCCATTTGGGGGACGCGCCGCTTCCCGGCAACGGAGTTCATTCCACGATTCGAACAGGAGGAGACCATGAAGAAACGGATGGCGTTTGTGGTGCTCGTTTCGGTGTTTGGAATGGGTGCGCTGATCGGGTTGCGTGCGCCCGGTGCGCAGGCTGCAATTTCACCCTGCTTCTACAAGTGTATATGCAGCGTGCCTTACAAGTGTTGCACGACGCCCACAGGAACCACGTGCAAGCGCGACACCAGCGGCACCATCGGGTGCCCGCAGGTCGCCTGCTAGGCATCGCACTTCCGACGTCGATCGGAAAGGGCGGGGCGCCGGTGGCGCTCCGCCCTTGCAATTAGATCCAAGCCCTTGAGGCGGGGAGTCAGGATGAAAACTGGAACGCAGCGTTGGCTGCGCTGGACACTCTTTGCGGTGGTCGGGCTCGTCGTTCTCTACGCCGGCCTGCGCACCGGAAGTGCCCTGCGCGCGAAGAACGAGAAAGTAGTCGAAGCCCCGGAGTTTCCCTTCAAGCCCGGCGATGCGCTGCCTGACGTGACGCTGGCAGATTCGACGGATGCGCGCACCGGAAGCGTGGCGCTGGTGGCGGAACGAAAAGGAGCCGTGATGCTCTTTCTCGATCCCAACTGCGAGGGATGCTCCGCCATGGCGGCGAAGTGGCAGCGCGCCGTGGACGCGGGCGCCATCGAGTCGGAGCGCGTGATCGCCATCACCACGGCGACACGCGAACAGAACTCGAGCTACCGCGCGAAGCACATGCTCGGATACGCGGTGTACCGCGACGTCGATTCGGCGTTTCTGGAGAAACACGGTGTGGTGACGTACCCGATGGAGATGGAAGTGGGCGCGTCAGGAACCATTACGTCGTTGAGCAACGATTCCGTTACCGAGGTCGACGGCGCGAACATTCGCGCGTTGATCGAGAACTAGAGCGAGAGTGATTTGAATGGCGCAGTTTTTCTTTACCGAAAAAGGGTTCCTCCGTCTCAAAGAAGAGGCCGACAAGCTCGACCGTCTTCTCAAGAACGACATCGCGAAAGAGATCGCGACGGCCGCGGCGCACGGTGATCTCAAGGAGAACGGCGAATATCACGCCGCCAAGGAAAAGCAGGCCATGACCGCGGCCAAGCTG
>DATNGX010000319.1:0-3219 GCA_035605755.1 Candidatus Krumholzibacteriia bacterium | reverse complement strand
GATCAGTGGGAAGGCATCGACGTCGTCTACCCGCGTTTTTTCGTGGTCCCCAAAATCGCGCGCTTTCTGCACGGATGGGAATACTTCTACTCGATTCGATCCGCCGCCAGCCGCGAGATCAATTCGTTTCGTCCCGACGTGATTCTGGCGTACTTCGCATATCCGTACGGTTTCGCCGCGGTGCAGCTGGGACGAATGTTCAATCTCCCCGTCGTGATAAGTTGCCGGGGAAGCGACATCAATTACATGTCGAAGCCACGGTTGCAGGGTCGCATGATTATCTCGTCACTGCGCGCCTCTCGGCGCGTATTGGTGATGAGTGACGAGATGCGCGCGCGCGTGCTTTCGCTTGGAGTCGATTCCGCGCGCGTCGAGATCGTTTCGAACGGAGTGGATGCGGAGCGATTCAAGCCCATGGCTCGCGCGCAGGCTCGTACGGCACTCGGCATCGAACGAGATGCGCGCGTAATCGTTTGTGTCAGCCGGTTGAGTCACGAGAAGGGGATCGATGTCCTCGTCGACGCCATGAAGCAGATGCACGATGCAACGCGCCTCTACGTGATCGGCGATGGTGCCGAGCGAGCCGCCCTGGCCGCGCGGGTTCAGGCGGCCGGACTGGAGGGGCGCGTTTCCCTTGCGCTGACGCGACCGCACGAGGAAATCCCGCGCTGGCTGGCCGCTGCCGATGTGGTGGCGCTGCCGAGCCGTACGGAAGGAATGCCCAACGCGGTGCTGGAGGCGCTCGCATGCGGGCGGCCCGTGGTGGCAACCGCGGTGGGTGGGACGCGCGAGCTCATCGCCAATCCGGCGTTGGGCACCCTGGTGCCTCCCGATGACGCGGGGGCGCTCGCGCATGCGCTGAGCGCCGCGCTCAACGACACGTGGAATGAGAAGGTGATCGCCGCCTCGGTCGCGGAGCGGACATGGGATGCGGTTGGCAGAAGAACCGCGCGACTTCTCGACTTCGACCATGCGCCGGATTCAACGGTCGCGCGTTTGACGACCGCGGGGACTCCATGACCATCAACGAGCATCCGAGCGCGCACGGCAAGGTCTCCGACCGGAATCTCGCCGACCTGAAGCGCCACTACGACGTCGAGCGCGCGCTGGGCGACCGGCTGCGCACTCTTCCCGCGGACGAGCGCCGCGCCATGTACGGAGAGATATACAACGAGCTCTTTGCGCGCGTGCCCGACCATCCGCAGCTCACGCGCAAGGTGTCTCCCGAGCGTTCGCGCCAGAAGACGGCGTCGGAGTTCCGTCTCATCCGGAAATTCATCACGCCGCAGAGCACGTTTCTGGAAATCGGCGCCGGCGACGGCGCGGTGTCGCTTCACGTCGCGAAGCACGTGGAGAGCGTCACCGCGCTCGACGTGTCGGACATCATCTTGAAGGACATCCAGGCGCCATCCAATGTGCGCCTCCTGGTTTTTGACGGCTGTGAGATTCCGCTGGAGCCGGGCAGCATCGACGTGGCGTACAGCAACCAGGTGATCGAGCACCTTCATCCCGACGACGCCGCGATGCAGATGGCCAGCCTGTTGCGCGCGCTCAAGCCGGGCGGCTGCTACGTGTGCGTGACACCCAACCGGTTGAACGGGCCGCACGACATCTCGATGTTCTTCGACACGGTGGCGACCGGCCTGCACATGAAGGAATACACATACCGCGAGATGGATCGGTTCTTCCGGTCGCTCGGGTTTGATCGTACCGGCGCGTGCCTGGGTATCAAGGGTCGGTTCGCTGTACTTCCAGTTTGGATCGCAGGCGTCATGGAAACAGCGTTATCGCTTCTTCCCGCGCGCCTGCGTATCTTGGTGGGTCGCACGCCGCTGTTCGAAAAGCTGCTCTTCATCCGTTTTGTCGCCTATCGACCGCGCTGATTTCATGCACGAACCCGGACACGCCATCGCACACGTCGTGCTGAGCCTCGACGTCGGCGGACTCGAACGCGTGGTCGCCACCCTGGCGCAAGCGCAGCACCAGTCCGGCCGGCGCGTGAGCGTGTGCTGCCTCGACCGCGCCGGCGCACTGGCCGAAGCGCTCCCGCCCGCGGGCGTGGCCGTGCATACCGTGGGACGCAGCGCGCGCGGCTTCGACCCGGCCGCGGTGCTCCGCCTCGCACGGCTGCTGCGCGCGGACGGCGCACGCATCGTCCACTGTCACAACTACGGGGCACTCGTGTACGGCGCTCTGGCCGCGCGGCTCGTGCGCGGCGCGCGCGTGGTGTACACGGTGCACGGCGCGGTGACGTCATCGCGCCGCTCCACCGCGCGTTTTTTGAAGCTCGGCATCGTGCACGAAGTGGTTTTCGTTTCCGCGCACGCCAGAGGCGTTGCGCGCGAAGCTGGTGTGACCGGGAGCAGCCACGTGCACACCATCTTGAACGGTGTCGATGTGTCGTCTTTCGCGGGAAGCCATGCCGGCGGAGCCGACGCGGTGCGGCGCGCACACGGAATTCCGGACGACGCGCCGGTGTGCGGCATCGTGGCGAGGTTGACGGAAGCCAAGGATCACAAGAACCTCTTCGCTGCCGTCGCCATGGCGCGCGAGCACGTGCCGACGCTCCGTTGTCTCGTGGTGGGGGACGGGGAGTTGCGTGATGAGCTCGAGCGTGATGTGATTGAACGCGGCCTGTCGGCCGCGATCCATTTCACCGGCGCCCGCGCCAATGTGCGCGACTACCTGGATGCGATGGATGTGTTCGTGCTGTCGTCGGTGACGGAAGGACTGGCCATGACGCTTCTGGAAGGCATGGCTGCGGGGCTTCCAGTGGTGGCGACGCGTGTGGGCGGCAACGCCGAAGTGGTGGACGATGGTGTGACCGGCCGGCTGGTGCCGGCGTCGAATGCGAAGGCACTCGCGGATGCGATCGTATCCATGATCGAGAATCCGGCGGCGGCGCGCGCCATGGGTGAAGCGGGACGGGAGCGGGTGATGAAGAGCTTCAGTCTGGAGGCGATGCGGAAGCGGTATGAAGCTGTGTATGAAGCGGCGTTGACAACCAATTAGCATAATAGAACTTAGGCATCTTCGACAAGACCCATAGACGCGCTATCGCTCGTCTATCGCGCTGTCGCACGTCTATTCGGTTGCGCTTCGGCCGTGTGCGTGGCATTCTCCCGCCCGGCCCCGAGCCCCTCGTTTTAAGTCCGGTGCCCGGCGGATTGCTTTTTGCATGAGCCCTGGCCGGCTTCCACAAGAGAGCGATATTCCGGC
>DATNGX010000318.1:0-4498 GCA_035605755.1 Candidatus Krumholzibacteriia bacterium | reverse complement strand
ACGCCATGGACGAGCTGCGCTCCGGAGGGCGCACGGTGCTGTTCGTGTCGCACAACATGGCGGCCATCGAGAACCTGTGCCCGCGCACGGTGTGGATCGATGCCGGACGCCTGCGCATGGATGGTGGGACGGATCAAGTGATCGCGCAGTATCTCGCCACCTTCTCCGAGTCGCAGCGCACCGGGTACGACCTCGACAAGATCGCGAACCGGACCGGCAACGGCGCCATCCGCTTCACGCGCGTCGACTTCGTCGACGCCGACGGACAGCCGACGGCGGTGTTTCGCAGCGGTGAACCGTTTCGCGCGCGTTTTTATTTCCGCGCCAACGATCGCATTCGCGACCCGCACTTCGGCATGATCATTTTTTCCGACATGGGCACGCGCGTGACCACGGTGAGTACGTGGCACGCCAACTACCATATTCCCGAGGTGGCGCCGGGAGAGGGAATGATCGAGCTCTCGATCGACGATCTCTACCTGCAACCGAATCGATATTTTCTTTCGCTTTTTGTCGACACGACCGGCACGCGGTTCGATATCCTCGACCACTGCATCGCGATCGACGTGGAGGACTCCAACGCGTACGACAACCAGGGCCGCGGCCTGCATCCCCGCTGGGGGCTTGTGTATATGCCGTCACGCTGGAGCGTCGAGCCGTCTGCGCGGCGCGCGATGGAAAGTTGAAGAGCGACTCTCACTGCGGGTGTTCTTGACATGGTGGATTTGAGGGCAGGCCTGGATGCACGCCACGCCGGCGCGGAAATGCACGCGCTGATGGCACGGCTGCGCCCGGTGCGGAGCAGCATCACCGGCGAAGGCATCCGCGAAGTGTTCCGCGTGCTGGGGGAGAGCATCCCGCTCACCGTGACGCGGGTCCCGACGGGCACACGCGTGCTCGACTGGACCGTGCCGCGCGAATGGACGCTGCGTGACGCCTATATCGCCGACGCATCCGGCCGCAAGGTCGTCGACATCGCCGACTCGCCGCTCCACGTGGTGGGCTACAGCACACCGGTGCGCCGGCGTATGTCGCTGGCCGAGCTCCGGCCTCATCTATATACGCTCCCGGACCACCCCGACTGGATTCCATACCGGGCCTCGTACTACCGCGACGCGTGGGGGTTCTGTCTTTCGCAGCGGGTACTGGAAACGCTGCGCGACGAGCCCTACGACGTGGTCATCGACTCCGGCATCGCTGACGGCTTTTTCGAGTACGCGGAGTGCATCATCCCGGGCCGCAGCAGCGAGGAAGTGCTCATCTCGACGCACGCGTGCCATCCGGCCATGTGCAACGACAACCTGAGCGGTGTCGCGGTGGCGTGGGCAACCGCGCGCTCGCTCCTGCAGCAGCAGACGCCGCGTTACACGCACCGGATCCTGTTCATCCCCACCATCATTGGATCGATCGTATGGCTGGCGCGGAACGAATCCTGGCTCAAACGCATCACGAACGGGCTGGTGCTGGCGTGCGTGGGGGACGGCGGTCCGTTCCATTACAAACGCTCGCGGCGTTCCGACGCGCTCGTCGACCGCGCCGCAGCGCACGTGCTGGCACTGGATCCGTCGGGCGGAAAAGTCGAGGACTTCGTGCCGTACGGATACGACGAGCGCAACTACTGCTCACCCGGTTTCGATCTGCCGGTGGGTGCGTTGTCGCGCACGCCGCACGGACGTTTTGTGCAGTATCACAGCTCGGCGGATGACCTCGACTTCGTGCGCCCCGAGCATCTGGCGGGATCGCTGGATGCATGCCTCACCATCCTCGACGTGATCGAGAACGACGGCGTGTATCTCAATACCAATCCCAAGGGCGAGCCGCAGCTGGGCAAGCGCGGCCTCTACAATCGCACCGGGGGCGTCACGCGCGATCAGGCGTCCGAATTCGCGCTCTTCTGGGTGCTCAATTTTTCCGACGGCAGGCATTCGCTGCTCGACATTGCGGAGCGGGCGCGCCTTCCATTCAGCATTGTGGCGGGTGCGGCACGACGACTGACGGATGCGGGGCTTCTGGTTCCGTTCGATCCCAACGCGGCCGCCGCGGCGGGAGCGGAGTAGCGTCATGTCGGTGATGAGCTTCATTCCGCGCCGGCGCGTGATTGCCGGGATCATCATTTCCACCGTTGTGATCGCGGTGCTCGCGCGATTTCTGCCGTGGTGGGCCTTCATTCCGGCGACGGCGTTCCTGTCCCTCATGTATGTCTGGTACGAGTCGCACCGCGTGCGCGTGCGCTACCAGGCCGTGGTCGAGAGCATTCGCAAGCTGCACGGCGACGCGGTCGGCGATTTCGCCGACGTGCGCCCGGGCGAAGTCGACAAGGCGGTCTACAAGGCGCTCAAGGAAGTGGCGACCGCGCTCGAGCGCAAGAACTTCCAGCTGGTGGAGAAGAACATCCAGCTGCTCAGCATCAAGGAGATCGGACTCACGCTGGTCTCCTCGCTCGACGAGAACAAGGTCATCGACGCCGTTATCAATTTTCTCTCCAAGGGACTGGGATATCGCGAGCTGTTCATCGGCCTGTTCGATGCCGAAGCGGAAGCGTTCAATATCTACGTGTTTCGCGACACGCCGGAAGGGCATCTGCACCACCAGGCCCGCGTGCCGCTCACCGAGCTCGACGGGCTCTTGCGCAAGGCCGTGCAGATGCACCAGTCGGTTCTGATTCGCGATCCCGAAATGCATCCGGTGGGACGCATCGGCGCCGCCGATCCGTTCCGCGACAGCACCATGACGTCGTACGTCGTGGTGCCGCTGGTGAAGAGCGGTGCGACGCAGGGGTGTGAGACACGCCCCGACTGCGTGCTGCAGATGAGCCAGGTGCGCCGCGAGGCGGCGTCGATCGAGCACGGCTTCGCCTGTCCCGCGTGCGGCAAGGTGCCGGTGCTGGGTGTTCTCGGCGTCACCGACGGCTTCAAGGCCGCGTCGCTCTCGCGCGTGGACCTTGTATCCGTGGAAACACTCGCGGTTCAGCTCGCCACCATGCTCGAGAACAACCGCCTGTTCGCCGAGCTGCAGCAGGAAGAACGCTTCCGCGACGACGTCATCAACAGCATGATGACGGGGCTGATCACCGTCGACGGCACCGGCACGGTGCTCTTCGCCAATCATACCGCGGAGCGGCTGACCGGCTACGGACAGCTCGAGCTCAAGGGTGTGCCTGTCGAAAAGATCATCAGCGACAGCGCCCTGGGCAGCGACGAGAACCCGGTGATGCGCACGCTGCGCGTGGGCCGCAAGGCGTTCCAGCAGGACGCGTGGCTGGTCAAGAAGAACGGCACCAAGGACCCGATTCTGGTGAACACCTCGCTCCTGCTCGATGAAAAGAAGCAACCCCAGGGTGTGCTCGCGGTGTTCAGCGACATCACGCAGCAGAAGCGCATGGAAGAGCAGATCGCGCACCTCGACAAGCTCGCCGCACTCGGTCGTTTCTCGTCGAGTATCGCGCACGAGATCCGCAATCCGCTGACGGGTATCGCGGCCGGCATCCAGTATCTCCAGCGCGCGGGCAAAGTGGCGGACAGCCAGCGCGAGAACATTGAATTCATTCTGGAAGAAGTGCGCCGCATTGATCGTTTGATCGGCGATCTCATGTCGGTGGTGCGCGTGAGCGATCTGATCTACGAGGAAATCTCGCTCGAATCGCTGATACGCAACAGCGTCACCGGCATGGCGGAGCTCGCCAAGCGCAAGGAAGTGACGGTCGACGTCGTGCTGCCGGCGGGATCGCGCCCGGTGGTGCTGGATGCGGATCGCATCACGCAGGTGCTCATCAATTTGATCAAGAACGCCATCGAGGCGTCGACGCAGGGCGGCCACGTCACCATCACCGCGTCGTTCGCCCGCGAAGCGCCCGACGTTATCTTTGACGGGGTGGGGGATTTTGCTATCATCCGCGTGCAGGACAACGGGTTGGGCCTCACCGAAGAGGACCGCCAGCGCGTTTTCGAGCCCTTCTTCTCCAAGAAGGCCGGAGGCACCGGGCTGGGGCTCTATGTGACGCACAGCATCATCGAGCGCCACGGCGGATACATCGACGTCGAAAGTGAATATGGCGTCGGCTCGACATTCTCGGTCTATTTACCCGTGAAGCAGGTACATCATGGAGACTCCCGTGAAGTCGGTCATTCTGTTGGTGGATGACCAGGACACGATCCGGTTCTTTCTCGAAAAAACACTGAAGCAGGAAGGGTACGAAGCGGTGACCGCGCGCACGGGCGCCGAGGCCGTGGCGAAGGCGCGCGAAGTGGTGCCCGACCTGGTTCTCCTCGACCTGAAGCTTCCGGACATGGATGGCCTCGAGGTTCTGCGCCGCATCAAGGAAATATTCCCGGAGATCGGGATCGTGATGATCACCGCCTTCGGCGATGTGGAGACGGCCGTCACCGCCATGAAGAACGGCGCCTACGACTTCGTCAGCAAGCCCATCAACCTCGACCAGCTGCTCATGGTGATCCGCAAGGGGCTGGAGAGCGAGCGCTTGAACCGCGAAGTGCTGCAG
>DATNGX010000317.1:0-5474 GCA_035605755.1 Candidatus Krumholzibacteriia bacterium | reverse complement strand
CTCGCGTATACTGCGGGACGAATTCCGAAGCGGCTTTACGCGGCCGCGTCATCGCCGGAAGAAGACATGATCGGCAGCGAAGAGTGAACCGCACGCCCCGCATGATTGATTTTCATTTTTATCTCGTCACCGACCGCATGCTGTGCACCCCGCGCACGCTGGCGTCGGTCGTGCACGATGCCTGCGTGAGCGGTGTGCGCGCGGTGCAGCTGCGCGAAAAAGATTTTCCCGCCAACGACGTGGTTACATCCACCACGCGCCTGGTGGGCCTGATGCACCCGCAGGGCGCCAAACTCTTCGTGAACGTCGCCACCGTCGAAGACGACACGCTCGGACTGATCGCCGTGAGCCCGGGAGTCGACGGCTTTCACGTCCCCGACGATCCCGATCTGCTCGTGCACATCCGTCGCACATTTCCCGACCACCTGATCGGCGCCAGCGTACACACCATCGACGGCGTGCGCGCGGCGACGGAAGCGGGCGCCGATTTTCTGACCTTCGGACCCGTGTTTTTCACGCCGGGCAAGAAGAAGAACGAGCTGCAGGGACTGGAGACCTTGCGCGAGGCGTGCGCCGCCACCACGCTCCCCGTCTTTGCCATCGGCGGCATTACCACCGGCAACGCGCGCGAGTGCCTGGAGAGCGGCGCCCACGGCGTGGCCGTGGTGCGCGCGGTCATGGAAGCGACCAGCCCGCGCCGCGTGGTGCGGGAGTTCGCCGAAGCCATCGGGGATCTATGAGCTTCCGGCCGCAGATCGGGCGCCTCGTCGTCATCAGCGACACCACCATCCAGTGGCGCTTCAACCACGAGCAACTGGCGGAGCTTGCCTGCGCGGGCGGTGCCAATGTGATCCAGCTGCGCGACAAGGTGCTCCCCAACGACGAGTTCGCGCGCGTGGGCGAGCGCGTGCTCGCGATCTGTCGCGCGCACAACGCGCAGCTCATCATCAATGATCGAGTGCACGTGGCGAAGTCGGTGGGTGCGGACGGCGTCCACGTCGGTCGCGGCGACATGACCGTGCAGGACGCGCGCGTGGTGATGGGCAGCCTGGCGGTCGTCGGAACCAGCGCCGCCAATGCCGATGAAGCGCAGCTCGCGCACCGCGCGGGAGCGGACTACGTGGGCGTCGGACACGTGTTCATGACCACGTCGAAGCACAAGGAGGGATCTCCCATCGGACTCGAGACGCTGGCGGACGCGTGCCGCAACACCAGCCGGCCCGTGATCGCGATCGGCGGCATCAACGCGGAGAACGCGGCCGGCGTCATGCAGGCGGGCGCCCACGGCATCGCAGTGATTTCAGCCGTGTGTGCGGCCGACGATCCGCGCGCGGCGACGGCGCGCCTGCGCGAGATCGTCGACGCTAACGCGTAGAGTGAAGCCCCACGCGGTTGCCTTCGCAATCGCGGATGATCGCAAAGAATCCCATGTTGTCGCCGATGTTCGTCTTCGGCACCAGCACGCTCCCGCCCGCCTTTTCCACCCGCCCCAGCACCGCGCTCAGATCCGGATTGGCGCTGAGGTAGACCATCGTGCCCGCCATGTTGGGCTCGTACCACTCGCCCGCCACGATCGCTCCGCCCACACCGGTGCCCTGATCGTGCAGCAGAATGCCCATGCGATTGGGGCCCATCTGCATCTCCGGCATGTCGTAGTCGAAAATGGCCTGATAAAACTTCCGGGCGTTGTCGAAGTTCTTCACCGGAATCTCGAACCAGCTGACCGCGTTCTTCTGCATGTCCATGACCAAGCCTCCGTGCAAATGAATGTGTGGAGTGAAATGAATGACGTGCCAGCGCAACTTAGTGCGCGTGGCGGGATACGTCAATACGGGGGAGGCGGGTTGCGCTCGAAGAAACGATCAATAAAAGACGGCGAGCCAGATGGTCTCTTCGTTGGGCGCGGTCCATTCCACGCGGTGGCGGGCGCGCGGCGGAATCGTGATGTGATCACCGGCGGTCATCTCCACCACGGAATCGTCCGCTTCGAAATGAATGCGCGCGGCGCCTTTCACGAGCAGCACCCATTCGGTCTCGGCCTGGTCGTACCAGTAGCCGGTCGGCGACGAGTGTCCGCGTGACACGATGCGCTCGATGCGCACCCCTTTTGTCCCCGCGATGCGCTGGACGAACTCGGAGCGCAACGCGGCGGGAATATTCTGGAAGAGATTGTCTTTGCTGTTGGCCATGATCAGCGCACGTTGGAAAGTCGCTCGGCGAGCTCGCCGCCGAACATTTCCGGCAAGAGGTGTGAGCCGCCGCGCACGACTTCGAGATACGCGTCGACACCGAGTGCTTTGAGCTTTCGATAGTACACGAGCGACTCCTGGTACCAGTACGGGTCCGCGTCGCCGACGATAAAGCATACCTTCATCGGCTTCATGCGCGCGAGTCCTTCATCCTTGATGCCCACCGGGAATCCCGGCAACAACCACAGGCTGCGAATGCGTTCCGGCATCACCGCGGACACACCGAACGCGGGCGCCGACGACGGCCCGTACGCAAGCAGGTGGAACTGCGCGCGCTCCACTTTGTAGCGACGCTGTATCTCGTCGAAGAGCTGTCCGGTGGCGCCGATGGGATCTTCGAGAAGAAGCGCGGGGCTTTCCACTGCAATCCATCCGCGCTGCGACGTGTCTTCGCCCCAGAACAGTCCGCCCCAGTTGTCTTTGATCTTCTTTCCCTGCCCCGGCGCCACCAGCACGGGATACGGCCGGGCGGGATCGTAGCCAACCGGAAGGTACACGGCGAAGGGAAGCTCGGTCTTTCCATCCTTGAGCTTCAGTGTGAAGTAATTGCACTCGCCGGGAAGCTGAAAGCGTTTGTCTCCGCGCAGTGACACCAGATCCGGATCCTTCATCATCTGATCCCGGTCGGCAAACCCGGCGCGCTTGGCGTTTGCGAGCGCCTTGAACGCGTTGTCCTTGTCCTGGTTGAGCGCATAGACGCAGGCGAGATTGTAGAGCGCGCTCGCGCGCACGGACGCGAACGTGGACGCTTTCTCGCCGGCAGCAATGGCGGCCGTGGTGTTGCCGGCCGCCTGTTGCGCACGCCCGAGCACGAACCACGCGTGACCGCTCTCGGGCTCATCCTTCACCGCCTGCACCGCAAAATCGACCGCTTCTTTGGGCCGGTTCTTGTCGAGGGCCTCTTCGGCTTTGACGAGCGCGGGCTTTTCGACCGGCGCAGTCGCTGTTTTGGCGGCCGTCGCCGGTTTCTTGGGCGCGACTTGAGAGGTATCGAGGCCCGCTTTTCCCTTCTCGATGCTGAACGGCGAAGGCTTGTGCTGCGGCGACAATCCCTGCGCGCCGCAGGCGCCGGCGATGCACACCACCAGCGCCGCGCACACGAGCACGCATGTGAAGCGATCACGAAGAGAGGTCATAGTTGAATTCCGTGTTTGTACGCAGTGGCGCGCAGCCGGTTCCGCTTGCGCT
Source organism: Candidatus Krumholzibacteriia bacterium (assembly GCA_035605755.1). GTDB lineage: Bacteria > Krumholzibacteriota > Krumholzibacteriia > WVZY01 > JAKEHA01 > JAKEHA01. The sequence goes on along the minus strand of DATNGX010000317.1, from coordinate 2,037 downwards.
CAAAAGACGCGACGCGGACGCCCGAGTGCACCCTGAATGGCCAGGAACTCACCGATGTTGTCCATCGTCACGAGCCCGACCAGCCGTCCCTGGAACGACACCGGAGCAATGGTCACGCGATGCTCGGCCAGGCGGCGGTAGGCAGCATCGAGCATTTCGGAAGATTCCACCATCTGAAAATCGGTCTGCATGACCTCGCCCACCCGCACATGGGCACCCTGGCGGCCGAGTGCTGCCAGCATGTCGCTCTGGCGCAACATGCCGGCCACGCGCTCGCCGTCGAGGACGGGAAAGTCGCGCTGGGTTCCCTTGAGCGTGAGCTCGACGGCATCCGCCAGCGTGTCCTCGGGACGCATGGTGTGGAATTCGGTCACCATGGCGCGGCTCACCGGGATGCCGGAGAGCGAATAGCGCATCTGCACCATGTTCGATTCCTGGGCGGCGCCGATCCACACGAAGAGCGCGATGAAAATCAGCATCGGGCTTCCCCACGGCGTGAACAGACCGATCAAGCCGAAGGCAAGCGCCATCAGCTGGCCGACGGTGGCGGCGATCTGCGTGGCACGGGTGTACTGCAATCGGGTGGCGAGAAGTGCCCGCAGCACGCGACCGCCATCCATGGGAAATGCGGGCAGCATGTTGAAAAGCACGAGCGCGATATTCACGATGATGATACGGCTCACGAAGGACTCGCTCATCATGCCTTCCAGGCTCGCGTCGCCGAAGGAGAAAACGCTCGAGGTGAATTTGGTGACGAGCAGGAGGATACCGGCAATGAGGACGTTTACGGCGGGCCCGGCGATGGCGACCCAGAGCTCCTGTTTGGGATCGTCAGGCATGCGCTCCAGACGCGCGACGCCGCCGATGGGCAGGAGTGTGATGTCGCGCGTGGCGATACCGTAGCGGCGGGCGGTCAGCGCGTGGCCGAGCTCGTGCAGCACGACGCAGCCAAAGAGCGCGCACATGAAGAGCACTTCCACCAGTGCGCCGCCCGTGCTCCCGCCCATGCGCCAGCTCTCGGCGGCCACCCACACGAGAAACAGAAAGAAGGTGAAGTGGACGTAAAGCGGAATCCCGAATAACCGTCCGACGCGAAGTGACCATTTCATGACGCCTCAATATAACACGCAGCGTGCACGACCGCGAATCTCGCTGTGGTAGACTGCAGCGCCATGAAACAGGCTCTGACAATCGCAGGCTCCGACTCCGGCGGCGGCGCCGGTATCCAGGCCGACCTCAAGACATTCGCCGCGCTGGGCGTGTTCGGCACGTCGGTGATCACGGCGATCACGGCGCAGAACACACAGGAAGTGCGCGGCGCCTGGGAGCTCCCGGTGGAGTGGATCCGCGCGCAGATGGAAACCGTGCTGGACGACTTCGAGATCGGCGCGGCCAAGACCGGAATGCTGTCGTCGGTGGCGGTTATTGAGACGGTCGCGGATGTGCTCGACGAACGCGGCTTGAAGAATCTCGTCGTCGATCCGGTCATGGTTTCCAAGAGCGGCTATCGCTTGCTTCGCGACGACGCCGTGTCGGCCCTGAAGTCGCGGTTGCTTCCCATGGCGCGCGTGGTGACGCCGAATCTGCACGAGGCGTCCCTGCTGGCCGGCTACGAGATCACTTCGCTCGACGATATGCGCCGCGCGGCGCGAGACATCGCTTCTCTGGGTGCGCGCGCCGTGGTTGTCAAAGGCGGCCACGCTTCGTTTGCTCTCGCCGTCGATGTGTTGTTCGCCGACGGTGAGGTCGAAGAGCTTCACCCCGACGCTCCCGTCCGCGAGCGCAGCATTCACGGCACGGGCTGTACGTTTTCGGCTGCTATCGCTGCCCGTCTCGCGCTCGGCGACTCGGTGCGCGATGCCGTCCACGCCGCGAAGCGCTACGTCACCCGCGTGATCGCCGCCGCGCCTGATGTGGGGGGCGGCCATCATCCAGGCGGACATTTCTATTTTAACGGCCCGCTGGATTGGGATTCATGACCTGATATGCGAAAGCCGGCGCCCCCGAAAGAGCGCCGGCTGTATCGATGCGCGGCGG
>DATNGX010000316.1:0-2298 GCA_035605755.1 Candidatus Krumholzibacteriia bacterium | reverse complement strand
TGCGAAAGTATCGTGCCCTGGTCGAGCTGGCCCCCGAAGAGCTCACCGCGTGGGCGATCCTGCGCAATGCGCCGCCGCTTCCGTTCCTGCCCGAAGCCGTCCACGGCCAGGGCGTCCTGGTGCTTGCCTTCATGTACGCCGGCGATCCGTCGCGCGGAGAAGCACTTGTCGAGCCACTGCGCACGCTTGGGTCTCCGGTCGGTGAGCACACCGGCGTGCAGCCGTACACGGCGTGGCAGCAGGCGTTCGATCCGCTGCTCGCAGCGGGCGCGCGCAATTACTGGAAGTCGCACAACTTTGCGCAGCTCGACGACGACTTGTTCGATGTGTTGATCGATTCCGCCACCACGCTGCCGTCGCCGCATTGCGAAATCTTTCTGGCGTCAATCGGTGGTGCGACGTCAAGGCCGGGTGCCGATGCGACTGCATACGCGCACCGCGATGCGAAGTTCGTGATCAATGTTCATGGACGGTGGGAGACGCCCGCGGAAGATGAGGTGTGCATCGCATGGGCCCGCGCTTTTTACCGCGCTGCCGCGCCGTGGTCCACGGGTGGTGTGTACGTGAACTTCCAGAGCGAGGATGAAAAAGAGCGCGTGCGCGCGGCGTACGGTTCCAACTACAACCGCCTGGCACAGGTCAAACGCGCGTATGACCCCGGGAACCTGTTCCGGGTCAACCAGAACATCCTGCCCGAGTGACGAAATCGGGAATCCGGCGCCTCCCGCGGCGTATCAATGCTCACGGGAGGTGCCGGGATGAGAAAGCAAAGTTTGTTCGTGGCAATGGCGATGGCATTGACGGTTGCGTTGGCGCAGAGCGCGGCTCGAGCACAGGCGGAACCGCAGAAACGGCCGGGACCTGGCGCACCATCGGGTCCCACCGTGCCGCCGCTGGTGCAGCGCGCGTCGGGCCCCATGGGAGCTCCGGTTACCGTTGAACCGCTCCAGTTGAAAGCAGAGGCGGACAGCGCCATGGTGCACATGGATCTGCTGATGACACAATCACTGGCGCTGTCGAAATCGTTTGCGGAGCTGGCGGCGCTCCACCACGGTGCGGATCGAAGCGAGATTCTCGTGATGGAACGCGTCAGTGATGCGATGGGTTCGATGGCGGCGGAGCTCAAGTCGACGCTGGCGCAGTACAAGCACATGCTCGACGATGAAACCACCACCGAAACCGGCGCGATGAAGGCCGAAGTGGACGGGTTGAACGCGGCGATGCAGGTCATCGCGGGCGAAGTGACGGATGCGATCCAGACCTTGCACCGGCTGGAGCTGCAGCTCGGTCAGGGCTGACTTACACCACGGCGGGTGTCGACGGCGTTTCGGTGACTTCGTAATAGGCCTGAATGCAGCGATGCGCGGCGGCGTCCCAGGTGGCGGTGGCGGACTCCAGCATGCCGGCGGCGCGGAGTGTGCCGGCCAGCGCCGGCTGGCTCAGCACGTCGATGATCTTGCGCGCCATGCGCCGGACATCGTGATAGTCCACTTTGAGCGAGCCGTGCTCGAGCACTTCGGCCACACCCGACGTGCGTGAGACGATAACAGGCACACCACGCGATGCCGCTTCCAGCGCAGTGAGACCGAACGGTTCGCTGACCGATGGCATGACGTAGACATCGGCGTTGTCATAGGCGCGATTCACGTCTTCGCCGCGCAGGAACCCGGTGAAGGTGACGCGGTCGGCGATGCCGAGCTCGCGCGTGAGCGAACGCGTCGACTCCATCTGGTCACCGGCGCCGGCGACCACGAAGCGCGCGTCCGATATCTCGGCGGCCACACGCGCCGCCGCACGGATGAAGAAGCGCGGGCCTTTCTGGCGGGTGATGCGTCCCATGAAGAGCACGGTCGGGTGCTGGTTGTGCGTGCGCACAACCGGAGCATTGATGTGATCGATGCCGTTGTGCACCACCGTCACTTTGTGACCCGGAATGTGATAGCGGTCCACCACCATGTCGCGTGTGCGGTTGGAAACCGCGAGCACGCGTGCAGCGGCTTCCATGCCGCGGCGCTCGATGTCGTACACCACGCCGGTGGGATCGCTGGAGCGATCCAGCTCGGTGGCGTGCACGTGCGCGACGATGGGTCGACCCGAGAGCTGCGACAGCGCCATCGCCGCCGGGTAGGTCATCCACCCGTGGGCATGAATCACGTCGAAGAGCTCGCCGCGGGCCAGGGCGACGCAACGTTCCGCGTACGCCCGGATCTTGCCGGTGAGATCGCCTTCGTAGCCGCCGCGCGCACCTACACCCATGACGCGAACCGATGACGCGTTGCGCCTGCATTCGGCGAGTTC
>DATNGX010000315.1:0-3364 GCA_035605755.1 Candidatus Krumholzibacteriia bacterium | reverse complement strand
CCCACCACGGTCTTGGGCGGATTGAAGAAGTCGTATACGGCGGTGCCTTCACGCAGGAACTCCGGATTGACCGCCACCTCGACATGATCGGGGATGATTCCGCCCAGCCCCTTGCGCAGCCCCGGAATCACGACGCGCTCGGTGCTGCCGGGCACCATGGTGCTGCGCACACACACGATGTGGCGCTGCTCCTTGTGGCGCAGCGCCGCGCCGATTTCCTCGCACACGCGCTGCACGTACTCCAGATTCAGGCTCGAATTGGGATTGCTGGGCGTGCCCACACAGATGAGCGAGATGTCGGTGATGGCGATGGCTTCCGCCGCGGACGCCACCGCGGTGAGACGGCCGTTGGTGACGCCCTCGGCGATGATCTCGTCCAGGTCCTTCTCGATGACAGGCGCCCGGCCCTGCATCAGGATGTCACGCTTCGCGGGTGCCACGTCGACACCCACCACGGTGTGGCCGTTCTTGGCAAAGCATCCGGCCGAGACGCAACCGACGTAACCGAGTCCGAAGATACTGATTCTCATGTGTTCCTCGTAAAATTCCGGGTGATGAATTCGTGCCGCACAGCTTACATGGAATCCAGCGCGCGCGCGAGCTTTGCCGTCAGGTTGCGCCGCTCGTAGGCAGCGACAGCAGAAGCGTCAGGCTGTGCAATCGCTGTACCATTGACCCAGCCTTCATACAGCGTTTCCAGGGCGCGGGACGCACCCGCCACATCATCGGGCTCGACACAAATTCCGCCGCGCGTGGCGGTGAGAATGTCGCGCACTTCGCCTTCCGGCGCCAGGGCCAGAACGGGATTGCCCGTGCCCAGATACTGGAAGAACTTGGACGGGATCCAGCCGCGGCTCTTCTCGCCCCGCGACATCACGAGCAGCAGCGCGTCGGACTGCTTCAGTACGCGCAGGTGTTCGTCATAATCGATGTAGCCCAACCGCTCGATGACGCCGTCCAGACCGCGCTCGCGGATCAACGGATCGTAGCCCTGTCCCAGCACACCCATGAAGCGCACGCGCGTCCGCGCTTTGGCTTCCGGACGGCGCGCGAAGAATGCCTGCAGTGCTTCGAAAAACACCAGCGGTGAATACGTCTTCATGACCTCGTCACCGGCCGCGCGATCCGAGTGACTCGAGCCCACGCTGTGATAGAACGCACCGGCGTATGTGATGGTGAACTGCTGGTTGCGGCCGTGTGGAGTGGATGCAAAGTCCGCGGCGTCGAACCCGTTGTGAATCGAGACGAACTTCTCGCGCTTCATCCCGCCTCCGAAACCGGCCACCATCTGCTGCTCGTTGTAGCGCGTGTTCGAGATCACCAGGTCGCTCGCGCTGACGACGCGTTGCTCCAACGCGCGGTCGACCCGGCGATGGAGTGCTGTGCGCAGCGGATAGGTGATGCTCTGTGTCCAGGGATCCCGGTAGTCGATGGCCACGCGCACGTCGTTCCCGCGCTTCACGCGCGGCCCAATCAGGAACGACGAAAACGGAAAACCGGAGATGTAGACGTGATGAATGCCCTCTTCGCGGATCAAGCGCCGCGCCGCGCGCGTGGCGTTGGGCACCCAGCCAAGCTTGACGTCAGGTAACGCGAGCGTATGCCAGAGGAGGTAAAGCCGTGTATGTAGACGCGAGCGAATCGTCTTCGTCTTGACAGGCGGAGCAGGTGAGTCAAACCCCTCGTTGAGCGCTTCCCATGACGGCACGCGGTGAACTTGAACACCCTCAGGAATCAGCTTCATGAGCGATTCGTCGTACACCGGAGTCTTGCCGTTGGAAACCGTGAGCACCACGGGTTCCCATCCGAACTCGGGCAGGTATTTCACGAACTTGAGCGTGCGGTACACACCGACCGCGCCCGAGGGCGGAAAGAAATATGCGATGACGAGCAGCTTCTTCACGAGAGCCCAGGCTCGATCTCATCCAGCCACTCGAGCGAATCGGTGGGACGCGTGGCCGGCCGCGGCGTGGTGGGCGCGTTCGCTCCCACAATCGCCTGGCCACCGACGAACACGCCGAACGGGTCCGTGCGCAGGCTCACAATGCGTCGCGTGTGGGTCTCGTTGATGGCGCAACCAATCTGGCCGATGCGCGTGCGCGCGCGCGTCACCGAGACCTCGGGACTTCGGAGCACACAGATGAGCGCAACCGTCTCCTCGACCGGAACCGTGACGCGAATGGTCGTACCCGTCATCGCTTCGGCATAAACAGGCGAATACAGCGCCGCCAGATCGACGGGATCATCGATCAAGTGGATCTCCGCCCGGGGCTCATCGAGCACCTCGAACACGCGTACGAAGCGCGCCGCATCGGTGAGACGGACTTGTTTGCCATCCAATGCGGCGACGCCGCGCGCCACAGTGGTATGGAAGTACACGGTCGCCGTGTGCGCCGCCTTCCCGACGCCCACGCGCGGGCTCAGCGTGTCGACAATGATAATGGTGGGCCCGACGCGCAGAAACGCGCGCGTGTGATCGACACCCGCACCCTGCAGTCCCGAAACGTGGCGCTTGCATCCAGTGGCCACGACGTCGTCCACCACGCCGAACCCGAGCGCTTCAGCCGCCGCCACCGATTCCCACTGAAACGCCGCGGTGGGCTTCATGGGTTCGACGCCGTCGATAAGCACGGTATTGTGGGCGCGCGCACCGCGCATGTGACGGCGTATGCGCTCCCCGGGTCCGTACAGATAGGTTCCCGAATCGATGACGAGGGGGGCGCCGTCGAGCTCGAGCTCGAAACTGCCGGCGTCCGCGTGCAGATGGCCATGCGAGTACGGATGGCGGTGCTGCGGTCCGTGCGTGAACACGACGTGACAGTCCGCGGTGCGCGCCACATCGATACCGGCATCTTCGAAGCGACGCGCGTGCACCACCGGCTGGCGCAGTGCCAGGAGATCGCGTCCCCACTGCGTGGTGGAGAAAAGTCGCGTGTGCTCGAGGCGCACGAAATCCTCGAACGACACGCTGCGCACCACGGGTCCGGGCGAGCCCATCGTGCCGCCCAGCACGATGAGGTGCGCGAAGCTGTCGTCGCCGATCATGGGCATGCGGCCGGAGGGAGCCACCAGGGCCAGCGCGGCGTCGGCCATCGCCATGGTCTTCTCCAGCACGAGCGCGTGCGGGGCCTCACCGCGTATCACCTTCGCGTGCAGGTACAGCAGCAGGAAGTCGAGCGTCACCATGTGATAGTTGACCGAGTTTTCGAACTGGAAGCCGTCTTTGAGAACCTGGCGTTTGACCTCTTCGACCATGGTGGCGTCGGCCTGTGCCATCCACATGCGCGCGCGCTTGAACATGGGCCAGTATGCAGAGACCGCGGCCAGCGACGCCGCTTCCGCGATCAGATGATTGTTGGGGATG
>DATNGX010000314.1:0-2693 GCA_035605755.1 Candidatus Krumholzibacteriia bacterium | reverse complement strand
GCGATTCGCCCCAGGTGCTGCAAACCAGCGCGGCGATGGAAGACGGCCAGAACGTCGTCATCATGGTGTATCCGGGGGATACCATCCTGGTGGTGACGTCGGACGGCTTCAATGGCGACGTGCCGTGGAGCGAGCGTGTCGCGAACGAGCTGGAACCGGCCATGCGCACGTGGGATCCATCGCGTCCACCGGGGTGGAAGCTCTACGCGGACAACACCGCGTCACATTAGCGGTGTGAATTCCGCGCGAAGGTGGCGTCCTCCGGTTGTGGTGCTAGAGGAGTAAGCCCGGAGGACGCCGTATCGTTCGCGCGTTTCTGTCACATCCGTTACGGATGTAGACTGGCTGCTGGAAGCCAACGGCAGGTTGTCTAGTCCTGCAATTCGTCATTCAGTGTCGATGAATCGACACCTCACACCTCACGTGACCATTCGTCTGCAACTCATTGTCCTTTGGTCACATCGTCGATGAGAGATCTTCATCGCGCTTCCACGCGCACGTCGGTCTTGACCGAGTTGGCGATGTAGCATTCGTCGTGTGCGGCATGATGAAGCTCTTCCAGCTCAGCGGCCGTCGGCGTCACATCGCCGCTGAACTTGATCTCGGGCCGCAGCGTCACGCGCGTTATCGCCAGCCGCCCATCGGAGTTCTTCTCCATGTAGCCGATCGCTTCGTCGCGATAACTATCCACGATAAAGTTCTTCCGGGCGGCCAGATAGAGGAACGTCAGCATGTGGCAACTCGAAAGGGCGGCGACGAGCGCTTCCTCCGGGTCGACCGCGTGTTCCACCGAATAGGGAAATCTCACCGCGTGCGGAGACGATGACGCAGGTACGTCGACTCCGCCGTCGAAGCTCCATTGATGTCCGCGGCTGTACTTCCGGTCGGTGAATACCGCGCCGTTTCTGTGCCACTCGACAGTCGCAAGATACTCGCTCATGTTCTGCTCCAGTTGCGGCTCATGATTGCTTGCGCGGCCCATTCTTTCACTTGCTCATGATGATAACGCCACGCCGCCCAGGTTGACACGGCCCATTCGTGCACGCGCTCGATGTGTTCGACCGCGTTGGCGACGTGCGCGACGTGCGCGACGGTCAGCTCGCCCCGGCTCCGCGGTGGCTCGAGCCACTCGAACTCGCCCAATTCGATCGCCGACACCAGCGCCGCTTTGGCGCGCGTCGACGAATAGCCCAGCTCGAGCACCAGGTAGAGCGAGATGAGATGCGCCGCGACAGATTGGATGGACGGCGACGAATAACGGCCGGGATGCTGCACCGCGTACGTATCCACGGTCAAATGATGCACCGCGCGATAGGTGACGTCTGAATACTCGCGTGCCAGCACTTCGCCGTACATCGCCCAGCAGGCCGGCGACGACTCCATGTATTCGTGGGTGGGCCCGCCGAGATCGGAAAGGACGACGCCACACCCTGGACAGATGATCTTCATGATTGGTTGCATAGTTCACCGCCGTAACCGCGGCAAAAAAGATTGTCAGTGTCGTGCGCCCTGATTCAGGATGCACAAATGGAAAATCGAAACGGTCGCCGTAGCGAAGATCACGAAGAGAATCGCCGCAAAACGCGCTCGGCCGGTATCAAGCTGCTGATCGGTGGTCTGCTCGGGGCCCCGGCCTATGTGTTCGCATCGATCGAGACGTATGGGCACTTGAAGACGGTGCCCGCGATCATTGCGTTTACCGTAGCGCTCCTGTGCATCGTGCTGGGTGCACGGGCTCTGATCGTCACCCGGCGCTGAGCTGCAACCGGGGACCGCGACGCAGCTGCGCGTTCGCGACTCACCCGCGACCAGGCAGAGCGCGCGGCCCCCAATGAGCACTTTGCCGCGACACTCGCCCGCCGCGAGGGAGGAGATCCCTAGTCGATGTAGCGCCGCACCTCGATCACCTTGCCGAGAATCTCGACGTGATCGGGCACGATCTCTTCGAAGGCCGGATTCTCCGGCTGGAGCACGACGCGACCGCGTCGCATCTTGAACGTCTTCACCGTGGCTTCTTCGTCAACCATCGCCACCACGATGTCGCCCGCATTGGCCGTGTTCTGCACCCGAACGATCACAACGTCGCCCGGCAGAATCCCCGCATCGCGCATCGATTCGCCGCGCACCCGCAGCGCAAAGAGCTTCTCGCTCCCCGCGCGCCGTCCGCTGCGCACCACCGGCACCACGCCCTCGCGGTCCTCGATCGCTTCCGCGAGACCGCCGGCCTGAATGGCGCCCAAGAGCGGTGCAAAGACCGGCGGAGACGAGTGGTCCACGCTGGACACGGGCAGGGAATACCCGCGCGCGTGTCCCTTGTAATCGCCCAGCGATTTCTCCAGGCGGCCTTCGGCGACCAGCTGCTCGAGGTGCGCCTGGGCCGTTTGTACAGCCTTGAAGCCGAACCTCGCCTGCACTTCACGTACCGTCGGCGGTTTGCCCGCGAGCAGCCGGTCGCGCATAAACTGATAAATCTGTTCCCGGGTTTCCCCGGGCGGTGTTTTGGGTGACATGAAACCATTAAACAGACAAGTGTCTATTTCTGTCAAGAGAGTTTTTTTTGTGGTCGAGAATCAGACGCTCCACGAACCGCGCGCGGGACGATTCGTGCAGATTCGCTGGCTTGAATATCCTCAGGCCGGGTGTAGAATCACGGCATGGACAATACGAACGACGTGCAACTTCTCGGACTGGTG
>DATNGX010000313.1:0-7288 GCA_035605755.1 Candidatus Krumholzibacteriia bacterium | reverse complement strand
CCGTGCGACATGTACTACGCCGGTCTCGACGGCGACTGGAACGCGGATCACGACACACAGTTCGGCGAGCAGCCCGTCGACAGCCCGGATCTCTATTCCGAGGTGTACGTGGGCCGCCTGCCGGTTTCGACGCCGCAGGCCGCGCACAGCATCATAACCAAGATCAAGCGTTACGAGACGCCGGTGAACAAGGCATATACGAACAAGGTGATGTTCCTCTCCGAGGTGCTCTTCCCTTCTCCGTGGAACCCGGGCGACACCATTTTGCAGAACGGCGCCGATATCGCCGAATACATGCACACGGTCTACGTGACGTCTCCACTGCGTCGCGTTACGCGTGCATACGAAACCGAATGGCTCTACCCCGGTTCGGTGCACGAGTCGCGTTTCACTGCGATTGATTCTCTCGAGGCCGGCTACAACCAGGTCTTTCACGTCGGTCACGGCTACCGCTTCAACATGCACTGCGGCGATGACAATGTCGCCATTCCGGATGCGGACGGCCTTCACCATCCGGACGAGTACTTCAACCTCTACATGCTGAACTGCACCGCAGCCGCGTTCGATTTCGACTGTCTCGGCGAGCACCTGCTGCGCAATCCGCAGGGCGGAGCGGTCTCGGTGCTGGGGGCGACGAACAGCGCGTTCGCCGAGATCTCCTCGTATTACATGGAGAACTATTGCAAACGGCTGTATCAGCAGAACCAGGTGCACATCGGCGAACTGTTCACATTGTCGCGCCAGGACCGCACTGCCTTTGCGATGACTTCGGACAATACCGACCTGTGGACACACTACATCTTTACCGCTCTGGCCGATCCCGAAATGCCGGTCTGGACCCGGGTGCCGAAGATATCGGCGGTCCAGCACGTCGCCAGTGTCAACGCCGGCGTCAATCCCATCTCGGTTACAACGCTCGTCGACGGCGTACCCACCGGCGGTGTCACCGTCTGCCTGTGGAAAGATCTGGAAGACTACCAGGTGATGACCACAAACGGCTCGGGACAGGCAACGTTCACGTTCAACACACCGACGGCGGGACCCATTCGCGTCACCGCTACCGCACCCAACGTGACGCGCCATGAAGGAGTCATCGACGTCAACGCCCCCAGCGGCGCCATGCTCGTCGTGGAATCGGTGAACGTGGACGACGACAACGTGGGCGGAACGTCCGGCAACGGCAACGCGATCCTGGATGCGGGCGAGACCGTCGATCTCAAACCCGCGATTCGCAACAAGGGTGCGGTCCCATCGCCCTCCGTGACCGCTACGCTCACATCGCCAAGCTCCGACATCAGTATCATCAACGCGACGGCGGCGGTGCCGGTGATAACGGCCGGTGCGCAGGTGAATGCTTCCGACAGCTGGCGCATTCACGTCTCCGCCGCGGCTTCGGACGAAGCCACCGTGAATTTTTCGACCACGCTCGTCAACGGCGGCTCATCGTGGACGAGCCCGTTCGCGCGATTGCTGCACGCTCCCAAATTGGAGCTGACTGTGCTGCGCAAGAGCGACCAGGTGCCGGTCGGAAACGGCAACGGTGTCATTTCCAGCGGCGAGCAGTTCCTTCTGTTCGCCACTGTGAAGAATTACGGAACCGGCAAGGTGAACGGCCTCAGCGCGGTGCTGCGCTCGCAGAGCGGCGGCGCCACCGTGATCGACAGTCTCGCGACTTATGCCAACCTCGGCCCGCTGGCCTCGTCGGAGAACACCGTCGCCTTCAAGCTCAGCGAAGCCGACGTATCCATCGCCAACCCGCTCAAGCTCACCATCACCGACTCGCAGGGACGCGTGCTCAATCACATCTTCGAGCTGCGCGAGCCGTTGTCGCCCTCGATTCAGACGTTTGACGCCAGTCTCGGTGTCGACAAGATGGGAATGACGTGGACGCCGAGCCCATCGCCCGACGTGAGGGGATACAACATCTACCGCTCGACGGTGCTGACAGGGCCGTACGTGCGCGCCAACGCGGACGTGATCGCGCATGCGATCTACACCGACGCCGGACTGGCGCCCAGCACGCGTTACAGCTACAAAGTGACGACGGTCGATCAGTCGGGCAATGAGAGTGCGCCTTCCCTGGTGGCGTCGGCCTCCACCAATCCGCCGCAGCTTGTGGGCTGGCCCAACGAGATCGTCGACGCGTCGGCGAATTCACCGACCATCGGCGATATCGACGGATATGGAAAACCCGAGGTCGTGACCGGTAACAACCGCATGTACGCGTGGCATGACGACGGCAAGGAAGTCGTGGATGGAGACCAGCAGGGTGTCACCTGGGGTGTTCTGTCGTCGCAGGGCCAGGATTTCGTCGGGCCGGCTGCGCTGGGTAACTGCGATTCCAACCCCGGCTTCGAAATTGCCGCGGCCGCCTACACGTCAAAGCAGATGTTCCTCTTTCGCGGCGACGGCACCATCATGCCGGGCTGGCCGAAGAACACGATCGATTTCGTCCGCGCCGGCGTGGTGATCGGCGACATCGACGGCAACAGCGAGCCCGAGATCATCGCGGTGGACCAGGATGCTTACCTCTACGCCTGGCACGTCAACGGCACCGAGGTGATCGACGGCGACAACAATCCGCTCACCAACGGAGTGTTCAAGCGTCTGCCCGACACCGGCCAATGGCAGTACCAGATGCCGTCGCTCGGCGACATCGACAACGACAGCAAGAAGGAAATCATCATCGCGACACAGGACATGAAAGTGTACGCGCTGAACGAAAACGGCAGCAACGTTCCCGGCTGGCCGTACACGCTCACCAACTACCCGGGCGGCGGAGTCGCTATCGGTGACATCGACAACAACGGCGACCTCGAGGTCGTGGTCACGGTGCGCAGCGGCGGCGATATCATCGCGATCAAGTCCAACGGCACGGATCTGTGGCATACGTGGATCAACAACAACCTGTTCTTCAATCCCTCACCGGTGCTGGCCGATATCACCGGCGACAACAAGCTCGAGGCCATCTGCCCGTCTTCCAACGGGCGCCTGTACGCGATCTCATACGATGGTTCGAATGCCCCGGGCTGGCCGGTTTTCTACTCCACCAAGACCTACACCGAGTCGTCGCCAATCGTCGGCGATGTGAATGGTGACGGGTCGGTGGACGTTCTTCTCGGCGACGAAGGGCGCTTCATCAACGGTTGGAGCAACACCGGGGTTCCGCTGGACGGATTCCCGCTGGTGACCAAGGATGCCGTGCGCGGCACGCCTGCCATTTGCGACGTCAACAAGGACGGCAAGGTGGACATCGTGGCGGTGGGTTACGACAAGACTGTGTACACGTGGGCGGTCAACGCGCCGTACAACCCGGCGCTCATGCCGTGGCCGGAGTACAAGCACGATGCGCAGCACACGGGCCGCTACGGCGCGTTCGTGGCCACCGATGCGGGTGACACACCGGCGCGCACGTTCACCACGCGCCTCGAGCAGAATTATCCCAATCCGTTCAATCCCTCGACGCGCATCGGCTATGAAGTGGAAAACGGAGCCAAGGGCAGGGTCACAGTGACCGTGTATGACGTGACCGGTGCGCGCGTGCGCACGCTCGTCAACGAGCCGGCGCAGGCGGGACTGCACACCGTGGTGTGGGACGGCCGCAACGAACGCGGCATGGCCGTGGGTTCGGGTATCTACTTCTACCGTCTATCCACGCCGGCGCACACGCTGACGCGGAAGATGGTTCTCCTCAAGTAAGCGGCTCCCTACTCGCCCCCCGAGAAGTCCCATTCCCACGCGGCGAGCAGTTGCCAACTGCCGTCGGACGCGAACAACACACCCTGCTCCAGCTTCAAGTGTGCGGTGATCAGCTCCGCGATGCCGATCGTGCCCTCGGTCTGATTGCCGCCCGCGTCCTCGATATCCGACGGCAGCACGGGGCCGCCGATCGCGCTCACGCGACTTCGAATTCCACCGCCGCTGCTCGTCACCACTTCGAGCTCGAGATCGACGATGCGACCGAGATGAATGTCACTGGCGAGCGAGATCTCGAGCGCGTCGTCGAGCTGGATGCCGGGCGGGCTCCCCACAAACGTGTAGAGCACTTCGAAGTCGATATTGAAGCCCACGAACTCCTTGCTCGCAATTGCACCCAGAGAGTAGTCGATCTCGCCGGTACCGAGAGAATCGTGGGTGGCCGTCGGCCACTTGACGAGCAATTCGGCGGAGAGCGCGGGACGGTTACGGCGCTCGCTCACGTACTCGTAGACGACCGAGGTCTCGAGCTCGCCGAAACCGTGCGCCACCGGGCGGTCGACCGGGTCCACCACGACGAAGTCAGGCTCCACAGCCAGGGTCATCGCATCGGTGAGTCCGTACTCGATGAGAAACGGGAAACCGTATTCGCTTCCTTCCTCGTCGGTCTCGTACTCGATGCCGGAGCCGATGGTGAGCGGAAACTCGTGGTAGTCGCGGTACTGGCCGGTCTCGCGCGTTTTGCGGATCTTCGACCACGCGGGATTTGCGTGAGCGCCGAGCGCGCACGCCAGAAGGAGCGCGAAAGCAATGCGACGTTTCACAACGGTCAGGGAACCTTCTTGATCGAAACCAGCTCGGCGACCTCTCCACGCGGAGCGACTTCCTTGACGAAGCCCACGCCGCGCGCGTACCAGACGGTCACGTTACCGGCTTCCAGCATCGACCATTCGCGGGTGCGCACACACCGGCGAAACGTGCCGGCCGGGACCGTCACCGAATCCGTCATCACTTCCACCTGCGCCATGTCCTCGTGTTTGTTCTTCTGGTACTGCTGCCGGTAGGGTTCAAAGGGCGGCGCCGGCTTCGCGGGCATGACGATACCCGGTTGCGCACCGCGCACTCCGGCCTGCCACGAGTCTTCGGTGTCGACCCGGTTGTTGGAATGATACTCACGCACATCCTCGCCGAAGAACCACACCGCGCCATCGACTTCCTGCGCATAGAAAAGATAGGATTCCTCCGTCATGCGCTCTTTCACGGTGACCACGTCGTGAACAACCGTGCACGTGACTCCCATGACGACGCGTGTGTCGTTCGTGACCGTGACCACATTGTGGCGGACGACCTTGCCCGCTCTCTCGACGACATGAAACACGGTGCCGGGTACGAGCGGGAAATAGGGATTGTCGACGCGGGCCTGGAATCGTGAGGGAACGATGCCTGGTGCCGGGGTGCCGCCATCGGCGCGGTTGTGCACCGCGCCGATGGTCAGCGTCATGCAGAGCGCAACAAAAACGACTCTTCTGATAGCTCCACCTCTGCGTTCGCGTCACGGAATCTGGTTGATCTCCACCAATTCGTTCCGCGACTTGCCGCCCGGCGTAGCCTCGAGCACGAGCCCGGTGCCGGACGCGTAGTACTTGTATTCGCGCACGCCCTTCTCCAGCGGTGTGGTTTCCAGAATCTGCAGCGTATTGTCGAACGTGCCGAAGGCCACGATGATGCCGTCCACCGACAGGTTCTTGACGCGACCCTGATCCTCGGCGACGCCGACGGCAAATTCCTGGCGGTATTCATCACCGACGCGGGGGCACGCCAGCATGGCGATGCCGGCCTGCGCGCCGTCGACGCCCGCCTCGAACGAGCCTTCGGTGCTGACGACGACGCCGTTTTCGAGCTCTTTGGTGTCTTCACCGAAATACCACACGTTGCCGTCCTTGTCCTGGGCGTACCAGTCGAAGGTGTCCTCGGTCAGTTCGCCGTCCGTGAACACGCGGTCGTGCACGACGGTCGTGGTCACGCCTTCAATCACCCGGGTGTCGTGGGTGACGAAGGTGCGCGTTTCCTCGCTGCCATCATCGGAACGATACACGTACTCGGTGCCGGGCGTGAAAGGCAAATACGGATTGGTGATATCCGACACGAAGTCCGCCGGGTCGATAGCGGCGGGATCGACGTGCACGCAAGCGTTCGGACGCCGGTCCAGGGTCGCGTTGCCGGGACTCACGCCGTCGTCGTCCTTCGAGCAGGCGCCGCACAATCCGGCCGTGAGGACGACTGCCATCGAGATTGCAAGGGTTCTGGTCATGGTTTTCCCTCCGTCATGTAACAGGGGACGTGAACAATCGCAACCATTCCAACATAGCGACCGAAGATGAAAGCCTTGTGAGAGCAGGGTCACTTTCTTCAAAATCTCGCGGTTCGATGTTGGAACGTGTTCACGCGGCGGTTACGATCACCGGGATGAGAATTCTGCTCATCGAGGATTACGAGCCGCTGCGCCGTTCGCTCACCCGCGGACTGCGTGAAGACGGGCATGCCGTCGACGAATCGGGCGATGGCGAAGAGGGACTCGCGCTGGCGGACACATCGGTGTACGACATCATCATTCTGGATGTGATGCTCCCGGGCGTGGATGGTCTGCGCGTCCTGAAACGGCTCCGGGAGCGCGGAAGTCCGAGCCGCGTGCTCCTCCTCACCGCCAAAGGGACCATCGACGACCGCGTGCGCGGTCTCGATCTCGGCGCCGACGACTATCTCGTCAAACCGTTCGCGCTGGAGGAGCTGAAAGCGCGCCTGCGCGCGCTGCAGCGGCGCGCATACCGCAAGCCCTCGCCCGTCATCAAGGTCGGCGACCTCGAGGTGGACACCGCCGCGCGCGTGGCGCGGCTCGGCGGCGAGCCGCTCGATCTCACGCCGCGCGAGTACGGCATTCTCGAGTTTCTCGCCGTGCGCAAGGGTGAAGCAGTGACGCGCGACCAGATCTCGGCACGCATCTACGATTTCAACGCCGGGCACGACAGCAATGTGGTGGACGTGTACATCGGCTATCTGCGCAAGAAGCTCGAGCGTGGTGGACGCCCGCGTCTCATCCAGACCCGCCGCGGCTTCGGATACATCCTGGACGAAAAAGCATGAGATCCATCCGCATCTCTCTCCTGGTATGGACGCTGCTGGGAATCACCGTCTTGATGCTGCTGGTGATCACCGTGTTGTATCGCAGCGCAACCGAGATACTGGTTCGACAGCTCGACGATAATCTGGCCGACCGTGCGCGCACGTTCGCCGCCGTCGTAAAAGACACCCCGGAGGGGATGGAATTTGAAATGGAGGATGTCGTCATGCCCGAATTCACGTCGGCCGAGGGCGGCGGCTATCTCGAGGTCTGGGTCGAGGGCGCGCGGCCGTGGGGACGGCTCGCGCCTGCTACAACACCGGACAGTCTAATGTACCGGTCACCCAACCTGAAAGGCCGCACCCTCACGCTCGCCGCTCCGGGGCACACGGACCACCCACAGTTTCGCTGGGCGAACTCCCCGAAGCATGCCCGCATGCGCCAGGTTGATCTTCGCACCCACGCCGTTGTCGA
>DATNGX010000312.1:0-2939 GCA_035605755.1 Candidatus Krumholzibacteriia bacterium | reverse complement strand
AGCGTCAATGAAGAAGTAAATAAACCGCATAAGCGCATGCTCTTATGCACTTAAACAGTGAAATACTTGCGACTCGCACTGAAATACTTGCGATGGCAGCGATTTCCCAGTGTAGAAAAGCGGCATCATCAGTATACTGCGGATAGCCGCACACCTGATGAGACATTCCTCTTCTACGGTGTTTATCATAGTCCTCCTCGCGAGCGCGACCGTACTTGCTCCGCTGGCATGGCTGCGCGTTGCTCGCTCCGACGAACCCAAGCCGATCGATTCGAAGGCGTGTCTGGAATGTCACGAATCGGATTTGTCTGCGATGGCGGGGACAGCACACGACGTCAGCGCCAATCGCGTGGTCGCGTGCACAAGCTGTCACACGCATATTGATCCCGCTCACCTCGAAGAACCGGAAGAACACCCGGTATCAAATCCCGAGCATATGAGAGCCGACTCCGTGGCGGCGCTGTGCACCACGTGCCATGCGCACCCGCACACGCTGAACATGTTCGAGCGTGACCCGCACCAGGACGCGGATCTGTCGTGTCTGTCGTGCCATCGCATTCACGACAACAAGCACGCGGGGCTCCTGGTCGACGAGCAGACCACGCTTTGCTATTCGTGCCATCCTTCGGCGCGCGCCGACTTCGCAAAATCATCGCGGCATCCGGTCGAAGACGGCGTGATGAATTGCAGCGATTGCCACATGACAGTCAATCAATCCAAGAAACAGCACACGGGCAGCGGCCCGGGTGAAACGTGCGTGTCGTGCCATGCCATGTTCCAGGGACCGTTCCCGTTCGAGCATCAGGCGGCGGTCGAGTATTCGACCGATGACGGTGGATGTCTCAACTGCCACCTGCCGCACGGTTCGGCGCACCCGCGTCTTCTCAAACGCAGCTACGAGTCGCCGAACTTCGCATTGTGCATGCAGTGTCACTCCATTCCGAAGCACATGAACAACCAGAACCACGGCACCCAGTGGGCGGGCGTGCCGTGCAATGAGTGCCACGTCGACGTCCACGGCTCCTATGAAAGCCGGCATCTGCTGGATCCGGCGCTCGAGAGCCAGGGTTGTTTCGCCGTGGGCTGCCACCAGCTCTAAAGGAACGAAAACATGAAGCGCCGATGTCTCATCGCGATGATCTGCCTCTTGAGTGCGGGCAGCGCGCGTGCGGATTCGACGGCGGTGTGGGAAGGCCGGGTCAGGGTGGGAGGCATTCTGATCGACGAGACGGGTGACCGCTCGGTCATGCAGGACACCTACAACATCTTCGAGGGCGTCTCGCTGTCGTCGCTCTATCTAAAAGGGCGCTCCAACCCACTCACTCATCTGCTCCTGGATCTTACCGACGTGAACCTTGGCGATCGGCGCGGACGTCTTGATTTCAGGCGCGTCGGCACACTGCACCTGGTGTCGACATATGCCGAGAACCGGTACGTGTTCGATCCGTCCGGGAACATCGATGCACGCAGAAGAAACTCGCAGAACACGTTGACATACACCCCCAATCGTTGGCTCTGGCTCTCGGGTGACTACAACCTCCAGACACGCACTGGAGACCGGGTGCCGCTTGCCCCCGGGCCAACCGGATGGCTGGGTAGTTCCTACGATTCCAAGCTCCACCGCTGGCGCGGAGAAGTGCAGATGCGCGCGCCGTCGGGAATCGGCGGAACCGTCGCGTATGACGGTGTGCAGCAGAATGACGCGCTCGATCTCAGGCGCGAGCGGACTGGTTACGTCGTATCCGCCAACATGCAGCTCCCTCACCTGGTCGTGCAGCGGCTCACGCACGTCGTGCGCGGCGCAATCGGTCGCAGCGAGCTGCCGTATTCGGGATTGGGATTCGACCTCAAGAACATCCAGTACACCGGTTTGCTCGATGCGACGCGATGGGCCCGGTTGAAGTACCGCTTCTATGCGAGCTCGATCGATGACGAAGCGACGCGCATGCAAACCGACAACTTCATTCACGACGTCGATGTCAGCGCGCGATGGCGCCGTGCCATCGCCTCGGCCGGCTATGGTTGGGAAGCGTTGGACGACGACCACGCGGTTACCACCACGCAGGCCTGGCGCGGCGCAATTTCACTCTCCGCTCCGGAAAACAAAGTGTCCGGGCGTGTCGCATATTCGGCGCGCAACACCGATGACGAAGAGGCCACCACGCTCATCAAGGACCGGGAGTTCGACCGGCTGGATGTGCGCCTCGATGCCAGGCCCAGGCCGGCGCTTTCCATGGGAGGCCGCGTTGCCAACCGCAACCGGCGCATGCCCGACATCGCGACCGAGGCCGACGGTTGGATGGCAACGGCGTATGGAACGTGGCGCTATGAGCACTTCGATGACAAGGGTGTCATCGCGGGCGACGTGGGAGCCGACTACACATACGCCGATGACGACTACGACACCACCATCGGCCATGAACAGATCGTGTCGCATGCCGCCACCGCGCGGCTCAACGTTACCTATCACGATCGTATCGATGCGCTGGCATCGGTCACGTATTTCAGCGCGCAAGAAGATCTCGATCTTCGCAAGTCGATCGTATCGGTCGGCCTTGGCTACAAGTTCGGCAACGGTTTCAGCGCCGATGCGCGCTACAACGCCTACAACTATGACGATTACCTGGTGATTGCGCGTTACTACACCGCCAACGTGGTGTGGCTGAACGTCGGTTACGCATTTTCGACGGAGTGAGAACGGCTTGGAAGAGCGGGCCCGGTGGTCCGCTCGCAGGAGGAAGGCACATGAGAAAACTCGAGATCGGCTGGATCGTCGCCGTCGTGGCTCTTGCCGGCGCGTGCGATCGCAACGTCACTTACACAACCACGGAGCAGGAGCCGGCCACGTGTTTCAACTGTCACTCGGATGAAAACACGTCCCTCGTCGCCGCCCAGCTGCAGTGGGAGCACTCCGTGCATGGCAGCAGCGCCAACACCAA
>DATNGX010000311.1:0-5809 GCA_035605755.1 Candidatus Krumholzibacteriia bacterium | reverse complement strand
ATAGTTGCTGCCATAGGTATCGCGGCGAGCACCGCCGCGATATCCGCGGACAAAAAGCCCGCGTCATCTCTCACCGACCTCGGGATGACATTTGAGCGTGCACGCAAGCTCTCCGCTGTCGAGCGAAGCGAGACTCTCACTGATCTCGACGCACGCGTGACTGCGATGCTCGGCGATCTCGATGGCTCGCAGAAAGCCGCCGCGTATTATCTCAGCGGTGAGATCCGATTTGCCAACGGCCGCTTCGACGATGCGACCAACGCGTTTCGTTCTTCTGCGAAAGAAGCGAAGGATTCGCCGCTCGCGGCGGATGCAACGCTGGCGCAGATTCAGTCGCAAGAGGCGGCCGGACGCGACGCACAGGCGGAGAAGGACTGGCGCGAGTGGCTCCGAGCCAACGGTCGTTCCAATGCGGCGTCGGAAGCGCTGCTTTCGCGCGCGTGGAATGCAATCCGTAACGACAGCCTGGGCCTGGCCGATGCGAGCTTGAAGGAAGCGCGCACGCGCTTCCCGTGGATTGTACGCGACCCGCGCTTCGATCTGGCATCCAGCACGACTGCGTTTCTCGAGGGGCGGTACGCCGACGTCCACGCCCAACCCAGCGGCTCGCCCCTCGACGCGGCGTGCGTCTACTTGCAGGCGCTCAATGATGAAGCGTGCAAGCGTCCGCTGCAGGCCGCGGCCCGCTACCAGGAAGTGGTCGACAAGTACAACGATCCGCATCTGCGCGACATCGCGATGCTTGCCAAGGCCAGCGTGTTTTTGAAGAGCGGCTCGTACAAGAGCGCCGCGGAAGAATTCACGGGTGTTGCGGCCAAGGCAACCGATCCGGCCGTGCAGGCGGAAGCCAAATTGCGCGGCGCAGCGTCGGTGTATCTCGCCGGCGACAAGCAGAGCGGCGCGGACCTCCTGCGCTCGGTGACGTCGGAATACGACGGCACACCGGTGGCGGCACGCGCGCAGGCCGTGCTGGGCGAGGTGCTGTTCCAGTCGGGACAGTACGAACAGGCCATCGTTGAATTCAACAAAGTGCTGACGCGCTATTTCCAGCACAAGCTGGCATCGTTGGCGCAATTCCGCGTGGGGCGCTGCCTCGACGCACTCGATCGCGCCAACGAAGCGACGGGCGCGTACCAGGCCGTCGTCTCCGGTTATCCGACATCGCGTGAGGCTCCGCCGGCGGCATATCTCGCCGGCGCGGGTCTCATGGCGCAGAGCAAACCGATGGCCGCCGTTCCCTACTTCCGCGTCGTCCTGGACCGTTACGCACAGGACAAGGGCACGGGCACCATCGAGTTCGCAACGCCCGAGCGACAGGAGCTCGTCGAAGCATCACTGTGTCTGCTCGAGCTCTCGTATCACCAGGCGGGACAGCTCGGACTCCTCTCCGGCGTGCCGCATCTGATGCTGCAGCGCATGCCGCCCAGCAAATCGCTGTGGCGCGCCGACGCAATCCTGATTGATGCCGACGCGCTGGCGGCGCAGGGCCGCCACACCGAGGCGCAGCAGATGCTCACCGGACTCATCAACGATTTCGGCAGCACGACCGTCGGTGTGCCCGCGCATCGACTGCTGGCGTGGTCGTACGCGCAGGAAGGCAAGCTCGACCTCGCCATGCAGACGCAGGACAAGATGCTGCTGCGCTACGGCAACACCGGTCGCACCGAAGACATGAGCGCGGCCTATCTCAACAAGGGACACATTCTCTTCAATGAGAAGAACTACAAGTCGGCCGCTCGTACCTATGAAGCGTTCATGACCGACTTCCCCGATTCGCCCGATCGCGCGCTGGCGCTGTATCAGGCCGGTATGTGCTACCAGCGTCTGGGTCAGAGCGGCGACGCGGTGGACCGCTGGGACGCTGTGACCGGCATCGACCCGACATCACCCATCGCTGAGAAGGCGTGGACAAAATCCGGCGACGTGTACTTCACCACCGGTCACTACGACAAAGCGCGCTACGCATATGAAGGATTGCTCTCGCACTTCGGCGACACGCCGGGTGCAGCGGTGGCGCTGCTTCGCCTGGCGCAGTGCGACTACAACACCAAGCACTACCCCGAGGCCGTTGCGTCCTACTCGGAAGTCATCACACGCTTCCCCGATCACCCGGTGGTGACGGACGCGAAGAAGGGCATCGAGCAGGCGCTCTATCAGATGGGCCAGGGCAAGGACGGCGACGCCATGCTGCAGCAGCTGGTGGAAAAGTATCCCACCAGCTCATTTGCCGCGCAGGCGCAGTTCGAGATCGCGATGCACCAGTACCAGGCCAAGGACTATGTCACGGCTGCGGAATCGTTCCGCCGCGTGGTGTCACAGTTCCCGTCCTACTCCGATGCCGACAAGGCCCAGTACCTGATGGCCGACGCCTACAGCCGTGCCGGCAAGGCGGAAGAAGCGAGCGCGGCCGCGGCGCAGTTCGTCTCCTACTTCCCGAAGAGCGAATACGCCGGACCGATGAAGCTCCAGATCGGTGCGCAGAAGTTCGCCACCGGCGACTACATGAGCGCCGCAACCGATTTCACCTCTGTGCTCAGTGACTCGACCGCACCCGAGGTGAAGTCGGCGGCGCAGTACAACCTGGCGCTGTGCCACCGCATGCTGGGCGAGCCCGACAAGGCCGCCGAGATGCTCCAGGCATATCGCAAGCAGTATCCGAAGGACGAGCGCAGCGCCGAAGTGGCGCACCAGCTCGGCATCATTCACGAGGAAGCGGGCCGCTTCAAGGAAGCGTCGTCCGAGTACAACAACGCCCTCGTCTACAAGATGCCGGGTGCCGCGCTGTGCGAGGTTCGTTACAGACTTGGAATTTGCCGCGAGAAGCTGGGTGACGATAAGGGGGCGATCGCCATCTATGCTCTCGCGGCAAGTTATTCGCAGAAAGCCGACACGTACCGGCTTTCCGCCATCGCTCACGCCGCCGCGCTCAACGAGAAGCACAAGGATTATCCGGCAGCGCTGGCCGCGTATCGCGATCTGATCAAGAACTCCACCGACCCCGAGATCGTCGTGGCCGCCAAAGAGCGCGCGCACGAGCTGCTCTCGGGCAATCCGGTGCAGAAGAGCTCTCAGTAAACCACCAGGAGGAACAGGCGCATGGGTAACTTTGACTGGATCAAACTGACTTCAGAAAGTCCGGTGCTGATTTCGCTCATTGCGTTCAGCGTCGTGACCATGGGTGTCACGATCGAGCGGTTCTATTACTACTATACGCGTCGCGGCAATCCCGACCAAATCGCGAGCGAAGTGTTGCAGCGCACCAAGAAGGGCGACATCAAGGAAGCCATCTGGACGTGCGAGCACGCCCGGCACCCGGCCGGCGCGACCATGCAGGTCGTGATCGGCGCGCTGGGTGAGAGCAACAACGACATCGACGAGCGCGTGATCGTCGCGCTCTCCGAGCAGAAGCTCATGCTCGAGCGCAATCTCAACATCCTCGGCACCATGGCCGTGACGGCGCCGCTCGTGGGTCTGCTGGGTACGGTGTGGGGCATCATGCGCGCCTTCCATGACATGGCGCTGGTGGGCTCCGCGGCCCCGACGGTGGTGGCCGGCGGTATCGCCGAAGCGCTCATCACGACGGCTGTCGGCCTCGTGGTCGCCGTGCCGTCCTTGATCGCATACAACCATTTCGTGCGCCGCATGAACGTGATGCTCACCATCGCGGAGAATCACGCGCGCTCGCTGCGCACGTCGATCAACAGCACCAATCCCGACGACCGTGGCGGCATGCGCAAGCGCGAAGAACCGATCTCGCACGCCATCCGTGCCGCGCGCGAAACCGTCAACGTCGGATAAGGAAACACGATGGCGATCAAGTCATTCAACAAGGACACGGCGGCCAACTGCGAGGTCAACATGACCCCGCTGATCGACGTGTCACTGGTGCTCGTGGTGATGTTGATCCTCGCCACGCCGCTGGCCTTCGAGTCGCGCATCGATGTGAGCAGCGCGTCCAAGAGCGGCCAGGTGGCGAAAGAGGAAAAGCCCAGCGAGCGCATCGAGATCATCATCGAATCGGACGAGAACGTGCGCGTCAACCAGACGCTGGTGAAACGCGCCGCGCTCGAGAGTGCGCTGCAACCGCTGATGGCCGCGAGCGTCGACCACGGTGTGTTCGTGGGCTGCGCCGAAGGGGTCAGCCACGGTGCTTTCGTCGACGTGCTCGACCAGGCCAAGCAGAGCGGCGCCACCGATATCGCTGTCTTCGACAAGTAACGAGGGGCGGATGAAACGCTTCCAAACTGAAACGCAGACGACCATCGCGAAAGTGAACGTCACGCCCATCATCGACGTGGCGCTGGTGCTGGTGATCATTCTGATGATCACTGCACCCATGATCGCGGTGTCGAACGTGGACGTGAAACTCCCCGAAGCGCTGACGCGCAATCTCGAGGGTCACGACCGCGTGAGTGTGACACTGGGCGCGAAGGGCGAGCTGGCGGTGGACGACACCGACATCACGCTGCCCGCGCTCGCGACCACGCTGGCGTCGCACCTCGAGGGACACAAGGACGCCATCGTGGTGATACGCGCCGACCAGAGCGTGGCCTATTCGGCGGTGCGCCAGATTGTGGAGGCTGCGCGCGCCGCCGGGGCCGCGCGCATCGCTGTCGGCACCACGCAGCGCGGCAACGCGCCGCAGGGAGCAAGCCTGTGAAACACCGCCACATGGAACAGGACGCGCACCACAGTCGCGCGCGCACGCGCGAAGCGCTCTCCATCAGCACGGTCATTCACCTGGTGATCTTTCTGTGGCTCGCGCTCAATCGCGCGGGCGCGGGAGAGCTCGCCGGCCTGACCGAGATCACGTTCGTCGAGGAGACCGACCCGAACGGTCTCGCCGATGCCGCACCGCCCATGGCCAAGGAAACCGCCAGCAGTGCACCGGTGCAGCAGGTGTCGATGAAGGCCACGCGCGAGACGACGGCTGAACATTTTCAGCGCGCGCAGGAACGCGCCAGCAACGCGCCGCGCCCGCAGTCGTCGCGTGCGATCACCGATATTCTCGATCAGCGTCTCGACGCCATCGACAAGAGCGGCGAGTCCACGACGCGCATCGCGTCGCTCGTGCCCGCACCCAATGTCGGCATTCCTGCTCCCGCAGGACTGCCGGGGCCGGGCGACTCTCCCAATGGCGTACAGGCACTGACGCGCAACACATCGCCCGGGGGTGGTGGCGGTACCGCACCGGTAGCACTCAAACGCCTGGGTGGAACGCCCACAGGCAGACCCGTCATGGCCGCGGCGGTAATCGATGCGCCTACGGAAGCGCCCAGAGCCGCCACGCATTCCGGTGCCTCGCGCAATCTCGCCGGCGCCAACCTGGTGGGACCGGTCGCGGATCGTCAGGTCCTGCATTACAAAGTGCCCGACTATCCCGAATGGGCCAAGCGCGACGGCACCGAGGGCTCGGTCACGCTGTATTTCTTTGTGATGCCCGATGGTCGCGTGAAAGAAAACGTGCTCGTCGAGCGCACCAGCGGCTTTTCGGATTTCGACGACCGCGCTGTGGCCGCGCTGCTGCAGTGGAAGTTCGTCGCACTCTCCCTGTCGAATGAGCAGTGGGGACGCATCACATTCGATTACAAGTTGAGCGACAATTGAGGAAGGAACAGGCCATGAACAGGAAAGAACGCATCGTGTTGTTCGGCGTAGCGTGCGCGATTCTCTGCGCGTACGGAGCGAACGCGGCCGAGACCAAGGGGGCGAAGCCGAAGCCAGTCACGAAAGAAGCGACCGTGAAGGCAGAGGCTTCGAAGAAGGAAACGACCGCGACGCCGGACAGCACGATGCGCATCAAGGCCGG
>DATNGX010000310.1:0-8002 GCA_035605755.1 Candidatus Krumholzibacteriia bacterium | reverse complement strand
CCGATTTCCACATGGCCGCGGAGGAGCTCAACACGCTCCTGGGCACGATCAACACCCTGGTGCTTCTCACCTCGAGTCTCACCATGGCGCTCTCGATCGCGGCCACGCACCACGGCAACCGCAAGCTCGCGCTGTGGATGCTTGCCGTCACCATCCTGTGCGCGTGCGCCTTCCTGGTGATCAAGTACTTCGAGTGGAGTGCCAAGTTCCACCACGGCATCTACCCGGGGTCGGCGCATCTGGCGGCGTTTCCGCGCGGTGAAATTCTCTTCTTCGGTCTCTATTTCACCATGGCGGGTGTGCACGGCATCCACGTGCTCGTCGGTGCGGTGCTTCTGACCGTGATGTTCATACGGGTGCTGGGCCAGCCCGCCGGCAAAGTTTCATTCGTCGCCGGGCACGGCCTCGGCAACGCCGAAGGCGGCAATGTCGCCATCGTCGATCACGATGGAAATATCCTGTGGAAGGGTGAACCCATCGATTCGTCCATCCAGCGCATCGATGTGAAGACGAAGTACTGGCCGGTCAAGAGCCGCTTCAAGATCGAGGATTTCAACCAGCTCGAGAACTCGGGGCTGTACTGGCACATCGTCGACATCGTGTGGATTTTCCTGTTCCCGCTCTTTTATCTGATCACATAGGTACGCGGAGGAAGACATGAGTCACGGGCATCACGAAGAAGCGCATGCGCACGAGCCGGTCGGCTACGGCTCGTATTTCATAACGTGGTTCGCGCTGGTGTTCCTCACCGCGATCACGGTGACGGCCGCCGGGCTGCACCTCGGCCGCACCAGCGTGGCGGTCGCGCTGACCATCGCCACCATCAAGGCATCCATCGTGTTGTACCTGTTCATGCACTTGAAATACGAAGACGCGGCCTTCCGCCGGCTGATCCTCATCATGATCGGTTTTTTCGGGATCATGGTCGGACTCACTTTCACCGACGTTCTGTTCAGGTAAGCGCATGCTGAGTCGTCTCTCCAATATTGCTGACACGGTCAACGGCCCGATTCTGTTCATCTCGGCCGTGTGCATGTTCATGCTGATCGGTATTACCGGCGTGATGCTTTACTTCACCTTCAAGTATCACCGTCGCAAGAGTCCGGTCGGGCAGGACATCCACGGGCATCAGACCCTCGAAGTGGTGTGGACGATTGTTCCCACCATTCTCGCCTTCGCGTTCTTCTGGTACGGGTGGGAAGGCTACAAGGTCATGAAGACGCCGCCCAAAGATGCGATGAAGATCCATGTCACCGGCCGCATGTGGTCGTGGAACATGGAGTACGAGAACGGCGTCCAGGTGGCCGAGCTCTACGTCCCGGTGAACCGCGCGGTGCGCTGCGATCTCACCTCGCAGGACGTCATTCACAGTTTCTACATCCCCGCGTTCAAGGTGAAGCAGGACGCCGTGCCCAATGTGAAGGGCCTGTTCCTGTGGTTCGAAGCGCTCCAGGTCGGCGACTACGACATCTTCTGCGCCGAGTACTGCGGTCTCAATCACTCGCACATGCTTTCCAAGGTGCACGTGCTCGCGCAGGCAGACTTCGACGCGTGGCTCAAAACCGAAGGGGACAAGGTCGCGGCGCTCAAGAAGGCGACCGAACCGGGCGGCAGCGCCGACGAAGGCAGCCTTGCCATCATGGGCAAGCAGCTCGCCACGACCAAGGGCTGCGTGGCGTGTCACAGCACCGACGGCAGCAAGCTCATCGGTCCGTCGTACAAGGGCCTCTACGGTTCCAAGCAGGCGGTGATCGAAGGCGGTGCCGAAAAGGAAATCACCGTCGACGACGCCTACATCAAGAAATCGATGCTCGAGCCCACGGCCGATATCGTGAAGGGATTCCAGCCGCTCATGCCGTCGCAGCAGGGCCTGGTGTCCGAAGGCGAAATCAAGGCGCTCACCGCCTACATCAAGTCTCTCAAGTAACGAATGAAGCACGCCCTCCGCATCCTCGTCGAGCTGTCCAAAGTGCGCATCGCGTGCCTGTCGACGCTTTCCGCGGCGACGGGCTTCATGCTCGCGTGGCGCGGTGTCGCGCCGTCGATGCTTCCGATGCTGGCCGGGGTGTTTCTCCTCGCGTGCGGTGCGGGCGCGCTCAATCAGGCGCAGGAAGGCGACATCGATGCGCTCATGAAGCGCACCCAGCGCCGTCCCATTCCGTCGGGACGGATCCGCGCGCGTGACGCCGCACTGGTCGCGTTCGCGCTGATCGCGGCCGGCTCGGCTCTGCTTGCGGTCAGTACCACCGCCATGCTGCTCGGACTCGTCACCATCATCTGGTACAACGGCGTATACACACCGCTCAAGCGCGTGTCCGCGTTCGCCGCCATTCCGGGCGGTGTCGTGGGCGCCATTCCGCCCGTCATCGGCTGGGTCACCGCCGGTGGCGCCGCCACCGATCCGCGCATCATCGCGGTCGCGTTCTTCTTTTTCGTGTGGCAGGTGCCGCACTTCTGGCTGCTCCTCCTTCGCATCGGCGGGGAGTACGAGCGCGCCGGGCTGCCCACGCTGACGCGCGTGTTCACGCGGCCCCAGTTCGCGCGCATCATCTATGTGTGGATGATTGCGACGGCGGTGGCGTGCATCTCGATGCCGCTGTTCGGCGTGTCGTCCGCGGTGTGGACGCAGGCCGGACTGATCATCTGCTCGCTGTGGCTGGGGTGGCACGCCACACAGATGGTGCGAACCAATGGCGACCGGCTCGCCTTCCATCACATCAATCTGTACGCGCTCTTCGTCATTTCGCTCTTGTCGCTGAGCGGTCTGGTCGGTTAGGAAAGGCAATCCATGGATTTCTTGAGCCAGCACATAATTGCGCCCAGCGGGCAGCATTTGAAGATGCTCGAGTTCCTCGCCATCGTGACGTACACGATTCATCTGCCGTACATCGCCATGGTGATCGGGTCGACCGCGCTGGCGTTGTGGCTCACCTTCTCGGATCACGAGATTCCGAATTCGAACTTTGCCCGGCTGGCCGACGATGTGCTGCGCACGTTCCTCGGCAACACCACCGCGATGCTTGTGCTCGGCGTGCTGCCGCTCTTTGCGCTCCCGATTCTGTATGGAATCTGGTTCGACTCGGTGCCGATGGCGCCCATCGGATACATCGTGATGCCGATTCCGGGCGTGGTGCTGGGCCTGGTGATCCTTCGCTTCTATCGATCCACGTTCAGCGGGCGAAAAACCAACTACAA
This sequence comes from Candidatus Krumholzibacteriia bacterium, assembly GCA_035605755.1. Classification (GTDB taxonomy): domain Bacteria; phylum Krumholzibacteriota; class Krumholzibacteriia; order WVZY01; family JAKEHA01; genus JAKEHA01. The sequence goes on along the minus strand of DATNGX010000310.1, from coordinate 4,807 downwards.
CCAGCACATGGGGCTGGGTACGCTGGGCCTGCTCATCCTGATCGGCTCGTACTTCGTGCTCTTGAGCTCGGTCATCCGCCTGCAGGATCCGGAAAAATGGTTCCGTCTCAAGAACCTGGTGATCCTGCTGCTCAACTGGAACGTGATCTGGAAGTTCCTGTTCTTCCTGCACGCTGCGTTCGGCATCACCGGCGCCGCCATCCTGTTCTTCATGTTCCGCTGGTCGAACCGCGCCACGTCGGGGGACCCCGCGTACGCCGCCTTCGTGCGCAAGTTTGCGAGCGGGATTTCGCTGGCCTTCTGTTTCGCGCTTCCGCTCTTTGATCTGCTCTACGTGTTCACCTCGCCCGACATCGTGTTCGACTCGACCACGTACCTGATGGCGACAGGCATCGTGTTCGTGTGCATGCTGATTGCGTTCATGCTGATCGGTTCCTTGCGCGCCGGCGCGGCGCGCCACGTCGCATCGATCTTCACCATGTTCCTGATCGTCTTTGTGCTTTCGGCCAGCTTCGATGTGCGCGCGATGGCGAACGCCAACAAGGAGCACGCGGTGCTGCTCGAGGCGCAGTCGGAAAAGAAGAAGGCCGAGCGCGAAGCGGAGATCGAAGCCACGCTGGCCGAGCAGTCGGGCTCCAGCATGGGTGAAGAGACGTTCAACAAGGTGTGCATGCAGTGCCACCGCTTCGACACCAAGCTGGTGGGTCCGCCGCTGGCGGCGAAGCTGGGCAGTTACACCAAGGAATCGCTGGTCGCGTTCATTCTGAATCCGACCAAGAAAGACCCCGCCTATCCGCCCATGCCGAATCCCGGACTCACGCCGGCGCAGGCCAACGCCGTCGCCGAGTATGAGCTCTCGCATTACAAGGAAGCGACGGGCGGGGCGTCGGGAGGCGCGGCGCCGGCCGCGGCCGACAGCACCAAGGCACAGGGAGGGGCGCACTAGTGATCAGACGCATCCTGGATACCGCTGTCTTTGGTTACTTCGCGCTCTTCATGGTGCTGATCCTGGCGCTGGGCTTCCGCTGGCATACGCAGCGCAAAGCCCCCGTGCAGCCGATCAACTACAGCCATCAGATTCACGTCGGGAAACTCAATCTGGAGTGCGCGTTCTGCCACGAGACGGCGGACAAGTCGTACTACGCGGGCGTGCCCTCGGTGCAGAAGTGCATGAGCTGCCACTCGGCGGTCAAGACCGACAGTCCCGAGATCCAGAAGCTCACCAAGTACTGGAACGACAAGGAACCGGTGCCCTGGAATCGCGTGCACCGCATTCGTATCCGCAATCATATCTACTTCACACACAAGCGCCACATCGCGGCCGGCGTGCAGTGCGAGCACTGTCACGGACAGCTCGCCGCGATGCCGCGCGTGCGCCAGGTGAAGTCGATGAAGATGGGTTTCTGCGTGTCGTGTCATGAAGCGAATCACGCGCCGACGGACTGCGTGATCTGTCACAAGTAGGAAAGGCAGCACACGATGGACAGGCGAGAATTTCTGGGACTGCTGACGCTGGCGTCGGGCGCATCGCTGCTCGCGGGCTGCGACCTCACGCGCAAGTCGGAGAAGCTGATTCCGTATCTCGTTCCGCCCGACGATGGCATCATCCCGGGCGAGGCGACGTATGTTGCCACGTCGTGCACCGAATGTCCCGCGCACTGCGGCATCACGGCACGCATCCGCGAATATCGTCCCGTGCGGGTCGACGGTCTCGCGGCGCACCCGGTCAATGACGGCGCACTGTGCATGCGCGGCCAGGCGTCGCTCTCACGCCTCTACCACGTCGACCGCCTGCGCCAGCCCATGATCAAGGATCCGGCCGGCAAGCTCGTGCCGGGCACATGGGACGATGCGCTCAAGCGCTGTGCCGACGCACTGCGTGGAAACGGCGAGCACGTGCTGCTCTCGAAGCGCACCACCGGCTCGCTCTCCGCGCTCATGGACGATTTCTCGTCGCGCACCGGGGTCAAGCGCGAACCCGAATACGAGCTGCTCTCGAATGCAGCCATCCGCGAAGCGAACCGCTCCATCTTCGGACGCGCCGTGGTGCCTCTGTTGCACCCCGATCGCGCCGACTTGATTATTACCGTCGGCGCCGATGTGATTGAAACCTTCGGCAATCCGGTGGAATTCACCGAAGGACTCTCGAAGAAACGCGGCAACGGCAACCGCGTCACGTGGTATCACGCCGAGCCGCACGTTTCGATGAGCGGGTTCAAGGCCGATCATCGTCTCGTGGTGAAGCCGGGCAGCGAAGCCACGCTCCTCGCGTACCTCCTGCACACGGTCGCGCAGAGTAAGGGCGCGGGCGGTGCCGGCGCACACATTCAGGATGTTCCGGCGGTTGATCTGGCGCGCGCCAGCGCGGCCACCGGTCTCGCGCCCGACATGGTGGCGTCGCTCGGCAACGCGCTCGCGCATGCGAGCTCGCCGCTCCTGGTCGCCGGCGGTGTTTCGACAGGACAGGAGAGCGGTCTCGACGTGGCGCGCATCGCAGCGCTCATCCAGTCCGCGTGCGGCATGCAGGGACGCACCATCGACATGGCGCGCGCGCAGGACTACTCGCGCGTCGGCTCGCTTGTCGACATCGAGCGTCTCATGCAGCGGCTCGACGCCGGCAGCGTCGGCACGTTCATCATCTTCAATACCGATCCGGTATCGCAGCTCTCCAACGGCGATCAGTTCGCGCAGTCGATCGACCACGCGGCGTTCGTCATCGGTGTGGGCGACATCATGACGTCCACCATGCAACGCGCCGATGTGGTGCTTCCGCTCTCGCACACGCTCGAATCGTGGGGCGACGCCGAGCCGGCCACCGGACTTCTCAATGCGATTCAGCCCACGCTGGCACCGCTGTTCGACACCGCGTCGGATGGCGATGTGCTGCTGCGTCTGATGATCGCAACGGGTGCAGCCGCGGCGGGCACCACCTATCAGCAGTATGTGAGTGATCGCTGGTCGAAAGAATTCGGACCGGGTGCGCCGGCCACACTGCTCAAGCAGGGTTGGATCGAGCGCGCGGGCGGATCGGAAACCGCCGCGGCGGGAGCGCCCGATCACAAGTACACCTTCGATTCGGCGGCGGCCCACGCCGGCGCCGTGCTTGTCGTGGCACCGTCGCCGCGCTGGTACGACGGCCGCAGCGCCGAGCTGCCGCTCCTGCACGAAATTCCCGATCCGCTCACGTCGGTGACGTGGGACAGCTGGTTCTCCGCGGGTCCGGAAACGGCGGCCGCGTTGAACGCAAAGGAAGAAGACGAGATCGAGCTCAAGGGTGACAGCTGGACTTTGGCGCTTCCCATTCGTGTGCAGCCCGGCCTCGCCAAAGACGTGTTCGTGGTGCACCGTGGCGCCGCGATGACAGCGGGGATCAAGTTCTCGCGTCTTTCCGGGGAAGCGGGCACGGTGGCGGATGTCACCGCATCGCGCACCGGGAACCGGCTCAAGATCGCCAAGACGTCGGGCTCGCTCACCGAAGCGGGCCGCGGCATCGTGCCGGGAAGCCATCCCCATCATTTCAACGGGCCGCATCCCGAAGAGCACATCGACACCGCGCATCCCAACGAGGAGCGCGACAAGTTCACGTTCTATCCGGTGCCGAAGTATCCCAACTACCGTTGGGCGATGGCGATCGATCTCGACAAGTGCACCGGTTGCTCGGCGTGTGTGGCCGCGTGCTACACCGAGAACAACGTGCCCATGACGGGGCGTGACCAGCATCTGCGCGGCCGCGAAATGGCGTGGATCCGTCTCGAGCAGTACTACGAGATGGACGGCAGCAAGGCCGACTTCGTGCCGGCCATGTGCCAGCAGTGCGACTACGCGCCGTGCGAGCCGGTGTGTCCGGTGTTCGCGACGTATCACAACGACGAGGGCCTGAATGCTCAGGTCTACAACCGTTGCGTCGGCACGCGCTACTGTTCCAACAACTGTCCGTACAAGCAGCGTCGCTTCAACTGGTACGCATGGCAGCACCGCCAGCATCCGCTCGACCTCATGGTCAATCCGGATGTCTCGATTCGCGGCAAGGGCATCATGGAGAAGTGCACGTTCTGCGTGCAGCGTATCCGCCACGCGCGCGATGTCGCCAAGGACCAGGGTCGCAAGATCAACGAAGGTGATTTCACCACCGCGTGCGCGCAGGCGTGCCCCGGCAAGGCCATCGTGTTCGGCAACCTGCTGGATGAGAACTCCGAGGTCCACAAGTGGGCGCGCGATCCGCGCTCCGCGCGCATTTTGGAAGAGCTCGGCACCAGCCCGGGCGTGTTCTATCTGAAGAAGAATGGGGGCGCGGAACATGGAGCATAAGGCCGTCGCAACCTCCGCCTCCTCGCATCCCGCGGCCATCGCGCGTCTCCAGATCGAGCGCGACGTCATCATGGCGATGCAGAAGCCGGGCCTCATGTACTGGGGCCTGGTGGGGCTGTTCGCCACCATCTTCGCGGTGCTGCTCCTGGGCACCTGGGCCGCGCTGATCTGGAAGGGAATCGGCCTGTTCGGTCTGCAGAACCCGGTGGGCTGGGCGTTCGACATCATCAACTTCGTCTTCTGGGTCGGTATTGCGCACTCCGGCACGCTGATCTCGGCGGTGTTGTTCCTGTTCCGTTCCAAGTACCGCTCCAGTTTCAACCGTGCCGCGGAAGCGATGACGGTGATCGCCGTCATGTGCGCGGGCATGTACCCGCTCATCCACCTGGGACGCGGGTGGTTCTTCTTCTGGCTCCTGCCGTATCCGAATCAGCGCCTCCTGTGGACGAACTTCAAGTCGCCGCTGGAGTGGGACGTGTTCGCGGTGAGCACCTACCTC
>DATNGX010000309.1:0-4074 GCA_035605755.1 Candidatus Krumholzibacteriia bacterium | reverse complement strand
CATCAGCCACAAGGACGCGGAGTACATCAAGAAGAAGCTCCCCAGCATGTACCACCAGTTCAAGGAGCTGGCGGACGTCGACATCACCAAAGAGCCCATGGAGATCGGACCGACCATGCACTACGTGATGGGCGGCATCCGCGTGGAGCCGGACAACGGCGCGGCGACCATCCCGGGTCTGTTCGCGTGCGGCGAATGCTCGGGCGGCATGCACGGCGGAAATCGTCTGGGCGGCAATTCACTCTCCGACCTGGTCGTGTTCGGTAAGCGCGCGGGCGAGGGTGCCGTGCAGTTCGCCAGGGCCAACCAGGGCAGCGTGCGTGTCGATGAGGCGCAGATCAAGCGCGCCGAGGAAAATCTCCTGCGACCGTTTGCCTCGAATGCAAAGCACACGCCGTATGACGTGCACTTCGAGCTGCAGGACATGATGTCCGACAACGTCGGCATCATGCGCACCGGCGAGGACATCAAGAAGGCAATCGATTCGTTCCCGGCCATGAACGAGAAGCTGCGCACCTCGCGCGTGGAGGGCTCGCGCATGTTCAACCCGGGCTGGCACCTGTGGGCCGACATGCAGAACATGCTGCTCGTCGCCGAAGTGGTGGCCAAGTCGGCCTTGCAGCGTGAAGAGAGCCGCGGCGCGCACACGCGTCTCGATTTCCCCAAGACCGACACGGGATACTGGGAATCGGTCAACAGCCGCGCGACGGTTGAGAACGGCGCGGTCAATGTGGGCGTGTTCGAGAAGCCAAAGATGCCGGGCGAGCTCAAATCCCTCGTGGACGGTGAAAGCAAATGAACCGGATGACGTCGGGAAACAAAGTCACCTTCCGCCTCTTGCGCGGCGAAGGCGGCGACAACCTGAAGGAAGTCTCGTACGACGTCGAAGCCGAGACGGGGTGGGTCGTCCTCGACGCGGTGCTCAACATCCAGGCCAAACAGGCGCCCGACCTGTCCGTGCGCTGGAACTGCAAGGCCGCCAAGTGCGGATCGTGCAGCGCCGAGGTCAACGGCAGACCGCGGCTCATGTGCAAGACGCGTCTCGACGATCTCGACACCACGCAGCCGGTCGTGGTGCATCCCATCAAGTCGTTCCCGCACGTCAAGGATCTCGTCACCGATGTGAAGTGGAACTACGAAGTGAACAAGCGCATCACGCCGTTCACGCCCGCGCCCAACGCCGACTTCACCTACTTCCAGGAGGACGTCGACCGCGTGCAGGAATTCAGGAAGTGCATCGAGTGCTTCCTGTGCCAGAACGTGTGTCACATCCTGCGCAATCATGAAGCGCACGATCGCTTCGTGGGCCCGCGCTTTTTCGTGCGCATGGCGGGGCTCGAGATGCATCCCATGGACACCGCCGACCGCACCGAGCAGCTGGCCGCCGCCGACGGCGTCTTCATGTGCAACATCACCAAGTGCTGCACGGTGGTGTGTCCGGAAGAAATTCACATCACCGACAACGCCATCATTCCCCTCAAGGAACGCGTGATCGACCGGAAGGACCCGGTCCAGTGGCTGTTTCGAAAGCTCGCCGGAAAGAAGTAGCGGGCGCTCCACCGCCTTCGCCTTCGCGTGAGCCGGTGCGCCGTGCACTGCTCGTTCTCATCACGCTCCTTCTCCGTCTCCCGTTCATTGCGCGCTTCGACTTCGTTTCTTTCGACGGCACCTACTACTTGAGCCAGGCGAAAGCGCTCCTTCACGGCTCACTCTCCGGCGGCGCGTTTCCCCTCGGCTATCCGCTGTTGATCGCGCCGGTGCTCGCCGTGTTGCGCGACCCGGTATTGTCGGGTGCCCTGGTGTCGTTGGTGGCGGCGATCGGGTCGGTGCTGCTCGTGTACGCACTCGCGCGCCGCCATGTCGCGGCGTGGACCGCATTCGGCGCCGCACTCGTCCTCGCCGCAGCACCCCTCTTCATCGACGCATCGCTCAACACGCTTTCGGAGTCGGCATACACGTTCTGGGTGCTTCTCTCGCTGTGGTATTTCAGCGCCCACGCCACGCGCTCCGGTCTGGCCATCGGCATGGCGGCAGCCACGCGGCCCGAAGCCCTCGCCGTCGCGGGCGTGCTCGGAATTCTGAAGATACGCGCGCCCCGGAAGCTGGCCGTGTTCAGCCTCGCCTTCGTTCTGGTCTACGGCGCAAGCATCGCCGCCCAGTCGGTCTCGCAAAAACATTTCACGCCGCTCTCGCGCGCGGGGGCGTTCCGCTCCGTGGCGACGTACTGGTCGCTGCGCGGGACGTGGGTCGAATTCGAGGGAAGAGACCGGCTCGAGAAGCGCATGCACGAGGTGCGGCCCTTCGATCGCGTGCGCGCATACATGGAGCAAGCTCCGTTGGATCTCGGCCGTCTCGCGCGCCACGCACTGCCCGCACTGCCCGGTTTGATTCTGCTGTTCATGTCGTTGGGCAGGAATCACCGTCGTAACGAAAATGAAAACGAGAGGGAAGAGAACGCAACGCCGTGGTACGTGCTCTCCGCGCTGGCACCGCTGCCGTTCATCCCGCTTTTCACCGAAGACCTCGCCGTGCGCTGGCTGGTGCCGTACGTCGCTCCGCTCATTCTTCTCGCCGCCGTCGGATTGGCGCGCGCGCGTACTCGCCGCGAGCACACCATCGCCGCCGTGCTGAGCGCAGCGCTCGTGCTGGTGTCGTTCGCTGTCAACACGAGTGCGATCGGCGGTTCCATCGAGACCGCGTTCGGTCCCACGCGTGGCGTGGCGCGCCGGCTCGCAGCCGAGGTTCGTCCCGGCGACACGATGGCGGATCGAAAGCCCTACATGTCGTTCTACGCCGGCACGCGCTGGGTCGACATTCCGAACGGTCCGTACGACAACGTGATCGACCATCTAGCGGCCGGGCATGTGCGCTATATCAGTCTGCACCCGGGATCGGTGGTGGTGCTGCGTCCGATGATGGGGGCGCTCTTGTATGACCGCGCGGCCATCTGCGCCGAGACGCGTTACAAACAGGTGCGGTTCGAGACCACCGGAGATGTCATCTACGAGTGGCAGCGCGCGAAAAATCCGCTCACATCGAAACGGTTCACCACACCCGAGCGCGCGGATGACGCTCCGGCGTGGGCGCCGGACGGCGCCACCCTTGCGTTCCGCCGCGAATTCGACAACGGCACCGCGGCCATCATGCTTGTGGATTCTTCCGGAGCCAACGTGCGCGAGCTCGTCCGCACCCAACCGTTTCTGGATGCGATGGCCTGGTCCCCGGACGGCTCGTGGCTCGCGTACGCGTCAACCGACAAAGGCCGGTTGGTACTCAAGCTGTGCGAGGTCGCGACCGGACACACCCGCGACATCACGAACACGAACGCGCAACAGTGGAACCCGGCCTGGTGCCGGCGCACGGGTGTCTTCGTGTATTGCAGCGACGAGAATGGATCGCAAATGGTGCGCAAGGCGAAGGCGCCGGGTGGTGCATCGACGGCGGTATCCATCAACGAGCCCGCCGATCTCGCCAGCATTTCACCGTCGGGAAAATGGATCACGTGGGTGGACCCGCCCGGTCATCTGGTGATCATGAATACAGCGACGGGCGAGATAAACAAGGTGCGTGAGCCGGGTGAAGTGCTCTCCGCGGCCTCCTGGAGCCCGGACGACACGCACCTCGTGGTGGAGGCCTTCGATTGGGGTGCCCCCGAAACCTACATGATCGACGTCACCGACGGACGCGCATTGCGCCTGACCGCGACCAACGGGGGAGAGGGCATGCCCGCGTGGAGTCCGGACGGCGCCCGCATCGTCACCGTGTCGCAACGCGAAGGCAAACCCGCACTCTGGATGCACACCCACGTGCAGGACTACATCGCACTCCTCGCCAACGCCGACAAGCCGGGCGTATTCGAACGCCCCGCGCGCTTGAAGATGCCGGCGCCACCCGGCGCGCGCCGCTTCCGCACTTCACAATAGAGAGAATCAGCTCCCAGGTGGGCGTTGCTGGAGCATCGTGTGGAACGGCGAGGGAATCTCCACGCCTTCGGCGGTGAAGCGTGTCTGCAGGGCTTTGATGAGCTCGGAGCGCAGGAGACCCTGATCGGTGTATTGCTTGGAGCGGATGATC